>ONFH01000095.1 GCA_900317015.1 uncultured Erysipelotrichaceae bacterium
AACAGTCTTCCTGTCCATTTCTGTTAAACATTCCAGCCTTTTGACTTTCCATATTTAATAATAAAAGCAATATTCTTTTTTTCAATCTTGCTCATTCTTTCATAAACACTGCTCTGGTTGCTAGTGGCATCAGATTCTTTAATACGTTTGCGATACCAGCTCTTGCCTTTAAAATAAGTTGCCAGCTCACTGCTTGAGAAGATATAACCATTACGCGCATAGATCTCATTTTTGGCAAGATTGAGCTTCTTCTTGGAAAAGCCAGCGAGGTCATCTTCCGTCAATTCCGTCTTCGAAGAATCTGGTAAAAGGTAATCTTTCTTCGCCTGTTCCTCTTCCTGTTTTGCTTCTTCCTGCTGAGCGACATTATGAGATGTCGACATATATGGAATCAAGAACGCACTGCCTCCGGCAATAATGATCGATACAAAGACGGCGATCAAAATAAAGCCAAAGAGTGAAGAATGATCTTTATGATCCGCTTCCGTGATGACGATGACCTTTTCTTCCTCAGCTAATTTTTCTGCCTTCTTTGCTTCCTTAGCGGCGATCTTCGCTTCTTTTTCTTGCTGTTTCTTTTCTTTCTTCTTGATTGCTTCGATCTTTTTGGCAGCCTTTTTCTCTTCTTTGATCTGCGTCGCTTTTTCTTTGGCTTCCTGCTTTTTCTTAGCCTTCGCCTCATCATTTTCTTTTTTTTCTTCTTCAAGATAGTCTTTATTCGCCATTTCTAGGCCCGGATTTGCAATGATCTTCTGCTCTTCCTGTTTAGGAGCTCTCGTCTTCGTCACTTTTTTGTGAGCTTTGAGATCCTTTGGACCATAGACGCTTACATCATCATCAAAAATGAAGGACTGTGATTTATAGTCGTCAGATGGTGTCTTGATTGGTGGCTTACGAAGCACCTGATGAGGATTCAGCTTAGCGCCACAGTTTGTACAGTAGACGGCTTTATCCTTTAAGGCTGCCCCACATTTTGGACAATATTTCATAGCTTCTCTCCTTTAGACATCCTCCATATAACCTGGCTTAATATAGACGGCCGTGGCGATCGTCACGATGATGAATTCAACGATTAAAACGACTAAAGTACTATCTTGTCCAAAGGCCTCAATAATGATTCCACAAACACAGGCCGAGGCAATGATGACACCGGCAAAAGAAAGCGCACCATAACGTTTCAGTAATCGTTCGACGTCTTTTCTTTTGGCATCTAAGAATTTTCTCGTCCCATAAACGATCAATGCTAAACCAACTAAAATACCAATATATAACATAAATTTCACCTACTCATAATCATAATCAAAAAAGGAATTTAATACCTCATGACCCTGATACACGTCAAGAACATTCTTGACGATCGAAACGCCTTTTTCAACGCCTCCATCATAAAGATCAAGAAGATGATCAATATCATCTTTCATTTTAGGGTCAGGTTTCTTTAAGATCATATCACTGAAACTTCCGACATGGGCAAGCTTCATCAGTGCTAAGAGTCCATAACGGATCATGGCATGGTCATTGTAGATCAAGCGATTTAAAAGCTGAAAGCTTTCAATACATTCACCGATGACTTGATCTTCCACTCCTAAGAGATAACCGATCTTTTCTCTAATGGCCTGATCATTTTGAAAGTCACGGGCGACGGAGTCATGTTTTGGCTGTACTTTTTGGATCATAGCCTGATCAAGATCTCTTTCAATCGCAAAGTGTCCAAAATGCTTTTCTTTGACGATTCGATTGATATAAGGATGGCAGATATGATCTAACATGTAATGACAGGAAAAGCCACATATATATGCTAACATTTCCCTATCTTCACGTTGTTTGATCACATTGAGACTTTCTTCGAAAAAACCTCTGGCTTTGGTATGATGCATCCGATTTCCTTTTTGATTGATGGGGTTTTTCTTTGTCGGATGAAAATAGAAAAGCAGATCAGGACCCTGGCATCCTAAATCGAAGAAGACCTTGTAGGGTCGCAAATCTTCAAATCCGCCTCTTTCTAAGACATCATTTCCAAAACTTTGATGCGTAAAACTTGCTGGCATAATGATCCTTCCTTTTTTTCATTATAATAATCAATATCTATTAATCAAGAAACTTCTTACAATGAGACACTAACAGCCAGATCCTCGTTTATAGAGGATCTTGTTTGTTAAAGCATTTGTGTACTGATAAACATTGACTGGTAAACGGCCTTTTGATGTCTT
This sequence comes from uncultured Erysipelotrichaceae bacterium, assembly GCA_900317015.1. GTDB lineage: Bacteria > Bacillota_I > Bacilli_A > Erysipelotrichales > Coprobacillaceae > Intestinibaculum. Next base: position 2,211 of record ONFH01000095.1, read on the forward strand.
GCTTGTACACATCACTTCTAAAGCAGCTGCAATATTAGGGGCATAAGCCTTATTGGTCTGCAATGATTCCGTTGGATCTAGACCAAAGCTGTTATAGACCGCAACGATGGCATCGGCACTGCCATAGAAGGCTGTATCATATGGTGAACCGGCGGAAATGATCATTGTTTTCTTCTTTAATAATTTTGCATATCGGTTCACCGCAATTGGTGTACGTTCACTGGTGACCGTCTGACTGACACGATAGCCAAGTGGTAATTCAGAAACACAGATGATCACATCGTTTTGACGAATGGCATTCTGAATCGTTGTCGTCATCGCCTGATAGACCATACCCGTCACTTTTAAGGATTTGTTAGCACGCTTAATGCCTAACTTCATACATGATAATTCACTTGAACCTGGGGCTAATAATAACACTTTTGCACCATCGGCAATTGGCAGGCCATTATTCTTTAAGATCGTCACACCATCTTTGGCAATTTCATTTTCAGTTGCATGATGTGCACTGCTGCCCACGGCGTTGGCTTTTGCCTGTTTTAAGTTTGATGCTTTATAGTTCAGGATGCCTCGTTTTTCCTTCATCTTTAAAATACGTTTGACAGACGCATTCACATCCTTTTCTTTAATACGTCCCTTCTTAACAGCCTGGACAAGACTGTTGACAAAGCTGTTCATCTTTCCCGTATCCGTTGGCATCAAGATCATATCATTACCAGCTTTAATGGCATAGATGGCTGCATCGAGTTCACTGAAGTGTGTACTTAAAGCACCCATTCTCATCCCATCGGTCATAACAACACCCTGATAATGATACTGATTACGTAAGATCGAATGGATCATCTTATAAGACAGTGACGCTGGGGTATAGATCTTACCTTTCTTGGAATTCATCTTTGATGAATCAAGTGAAGGGAAAGCAATATGTCCTGTCATCACAATATCTGTATCTTTTACATTTTTACTATAAGGATAAAGCTCAACTTTTTTAGCCTGGGCTGCACTTGTTCTCACAACGGGTAAACCAGAATGAGAATCCGTGGCCGTATTGCCATGGCCCGGGAAATGTTTTAAACATGTGGCCACACCGCCCTGATGAAGACCATTGATTTCACCACTGGCCATCTTGGCGACTAGAGCTGGTGAATCAGAATAAGAACGGATCCCAATGACCGAGTTGTTTGGATTATTATTCACATCGACCACTGGTGCTAGATCCGTATTGATTCCTAAAGATGATAATTCATCGCCCATCAGCTTGCCGGCCTTTTTGGCATCATTTTTATTATTTGTGGCACCAATCGCCATATTGCCACTCATGGCACAGCCCATATTCAAACGGTTCACGACACCGCCTTCCTGGTCTGTTGCAATGAGTAGTGGCACTTTCGCATGTGAACTTGTAGCCGCTGCCTGTAATCCTTTCGACATATTGAGAACCTGACTTTTTGATGTCATATTATTTCTAAAGTAGATCACCCCTCCGTAACAATTACGTTTAAGATCACTCTTGAGACTAGAAGACACACCAGCCCCCGTCATCCCAATGACCATCATTTGTGAGAGCTTCTCTTTCAGGCTCATTCTTTTTAAGATCGTATCCACTTTATTTTTCTTAGTGACTTTCTTTTGGGCTTTTGCCTTGGTCGTCACCTTCTTTTCACTTTTGGCAGATGACTTGGTTGCGGATTCAGACCCACAGCCAAAAAGCATCGTCGTGACTAATATTGCATCAATCAATTTCCTCATAAACGTTATCTCCTTTTGTCTCTTATTTTATAAGAAAGTCATGGATGTGTAAAATAAAAAATGAGGCGCTCAGGGCATAATAAAAGTGCATCGTTTGATGCACTTTAAGCAGATAATTTTAAAATGACAAGGACGAAGACGAGGCCAAAAACCATTGAGAAGATGACCGTGATAGCTAAAACTTTAGACTGTTTCGCTTCGGCGACATCGACATAACGTTGCTGCTGGGGGGTGTAAGTCTGTTTCTTCTGCCGATCATCGACTTGATTACGACTCTTGATCACCGCATTGATCGTTAGACCAGTTCCTCGTTTATATGCGATCATACTTGTTAATAAATGCGTCGTATTGGAATACGAATAAACATTGACTGGTAAATGACCATTGATCTTATAAGCGCCAAAGAGTGACTTCACACCAACGACGATATTTGGACCATAAGCCTGCGACGTCGATGGCGTATTGAAGTGATCCATACCCTTATTCCCATAGACGGCCACGATGGCATCGGCATCGCCCAGCTGAGCAAGATCATAAGGAATGCCAATTGAGAAAGCGACTGATGTCTTCTGATTGTTTTTAGCAATCTCCAAAGCCTTCTTAGGCACGCTTGTCTGGAACTGTGACTGTGACAAACGAGAAAGCTGTGTGATTTCAGAAACAACGATGACTGCATCGACTTGCTTGATCTTCTGTGTCAAGCTGGCTTCATTCGTCGAAGCATTATAGATCATGGTTGAATACTTCACATTCTTAGCCACGGAATTGCTCAGATCTTTCATCGCATAATCAATGGCAGTCGCTTCATTTGAATAAGGGGTTAAGAATAAAATGTTCTTCTTATTTTTTAAAGGTAAGACCTTATTGTTTTTCACCGCTGTCACACCTTGTGAGGTGATCTCTTCTTCACGATCACGATGATCTTTAGAAGCAACGATCTTCTGGGCATGATCGACTGTAAGATCATCCGCTTTATAATCTAAGATCTTACGTGTCTGTTTCATCTGTAAGATCCGACGAACGGAGGCATTGACCTTATTGATATCAATATCCTTTGAATTGACCTTGGCAACTAAGTTCGTCATCAAGCTCTTCATACGATTCAGATTCCCTGAACCATCAATCGTAATTGGTGTGACTAAATAATCACAGCCGGCATTGATGGCATTACGACAAGCCATTAAGCCGGTCATTGACGTATAGCTGCTTAGATCATCGCTGGCAATAACGCCTTGATATTTATAAGACGTACGTAAGAGATCCGTAACGATCTTGCTTGAGAAAGAGGCCTGGGGATAGACATACCCTCTTGTGCTTGTGGCAATCTTGGTACTGTCGACATTTGGATAAGATGCATTCCCTAATGAGATCATATCCACGTTTTTAGAAGCAATCGCCTTATAAGGGACAAAATCTGATTTTTCTAGTTCAGCCTGGCTCTTATTCACGACCTGAGTTTGACTGGCACTGCCCGTTCCTGGGAACTCTGTAACACAGCTAGCCACATGCCCATCATTCAAGCCTTTGCTCATCGCAATGGCCATTTTAGAAACGAGCTGTGGATCATCAGAGAAACTGCTCATGGCACCTGACACATTGGCATTTGGCGCAAAATTCGCATTGATACCCATAGCTGATAATTCATCAGCCATCAATTTACCAGCATCTTCCGCTGTCTTGATAGACTGAGAGGCACCGATGGCCTGTGAACCAGGAAGAGCTGAACCTTCTTTAAGGACCGTTTCATTCCCGCCCTGATTCTTGACTGCGATCATCATA
>ONFH01000006.1 GCA_900317015.1 uncultured Erysipelotrichaceae bacterium
GTTTCCAGCTTTCAACGATTTCCGCTTCTTCTTGATCTAATGAATGATCTTTTAAGTAATCATCAATGATCCGTGGATCATCCCACAAATTATGTGCAACTTTCGCCACATCATTCGGATTGAGACTCGTCGCATGGGCTATATCCTCTAAGTCATTCACGTGTCTTTTTTCATTCACATAATCTAATAATGGGAAAAACAGTTTATAAAACAACTGTGCATCTTCACTGCTTAATTTCATCTTAATCATCTTCCTTATTTAGAGAATTTTTTTGATTTTTCTTTATGTTTGGCATCAGTATAAGTAAAATTCTTTTCACGAATCGTCCAGATGTCATTTGGATCATATGTTTTTTTCATATTGACCTTTCCAGATTTGGTTTTGTAAATTTTTGCTTTGCTTGTTAAAACAGAAGATCCTAAATATTTCTTACCTTTGCCATTATAGTTGATTTTATAAAATTTGCATTTTGCCTTTAAGACATTCTTTTTAGGACTTGAATAAGTCCTTACGCCATAGTAGAAAACCTTTTTTCCTAGCGTCTTCATGCCTACATCAAAATATTCTTTTGTCTTAACTATTTTAACACCCTGAGATGTAAATGTCCCAAGAATGACCTGCGTTCCTTTGTGATTATCCTTACCGTATACAATATGATGGTCATCAACGGCATTGTCCTTGATCATGTAAAGGCCTTTCCCTAATAGCTTCGTCTTCCCTGTATCGAGATCATACTGATAAGCTGCCGAACCATTGTATTTGTCAAAATAAAGATAATGGCTGTTTAAAGCCGTCTCACCCGTATTATTTTTAATAACTTTTGATGTTTTCGTTGCTAGATCATACATGATCACTGGCAATTTCTTACTTTCTTCATTACGTAAGATGACCTTTTCACCATTTGTATAAACATAATAAGCAGAATAATTCCCAAATTTTTTATAGGTTCCATTTTCTGTTGTGCTGTAAACCACTCCATCAAAGTCAACATTTTTGAAATAATAGTTCCCTACCCTTTTCATTTTAGTACCCGAATTGATTTCGACATAAGGGCTTTGCGCATGAACATTCATCATCGCTCCACTTTCAATCACGAGCCCAGAAAGTAATACACATACGAATTTCTTCATTTCTTTTTTCTCCTTCTTTATGATTTCTGTTTCTCATTTTTCAATTCACAGACACTTATTCATTTTTAAAACTTCCCCTTTTTCTAAATGAACAGTTTAAAAGACCATCTGGTCATACTCATTTCCCATGTGATCAGCTTTCAGTGCTGCCACATTGGCCATCGTCAAAAATGTTCATTTTTGTTCTAAACATCTAATAAAAATGATCAAGCAGAATTCTTTCATAACTCTATTATACTTGCTTAAACGACAGGATTCAAATCATCCAAAAATAGCCTTCTCCAAAAATGCATTCTTATATTTACGATAATACAAATCTTTCATACATGATTGTGATATTTATCGAAATTTGTTGACAATAAAATAAAGTTAGACTATGATGTGTACATGCACAAAGACAAAGAAATGACATAGTAAGAAGTTGAGTGGCATCAGAGATATCACGGACGCTGCAAGTGATACGCAATCGCTTCTGAATTCACCATGGAGTTGAGGGATCAAAAGTCTCTACGGGTCGCCCGTTACAGCACAAGTCAAAGACTTACAGAGGTTACTTATGTGAATAAGTAATAAACTGAGGTGGTAACGCGTCACGATTCGCCCTCACAGGTGAATCTTTTTTTGTGCTTTTGAAGGAGGGAATATTTGATGAAAAAATTATTATGTGCTTCGGTAGCACTGGGGATGGTTCTTACTGGCTGTTCACAGAGCTCCACAAAATCCAAGAAAGATATGAAGATCGGTGTCATCCAGTATATGCAGCATGATGCCCTAGATGCTGCATACAAAGGCTTTAAAGATTATCTTGTCAAACAAGGTTACTCTGCCAAAAACATTACTTATAAGAACGCTTCTGGTGATGCCTCTAACTCTGATACGATTGCCGATCAGTTAGTCAATGCCAAACCAGACTTGATCTATGCCATTGCCACACCTGCTGCTCAGGCTGTTGCCAAAAAGACAAAGGATATCCCAATTCTTGTGTCTGCCGTTACTGACCCTGCTGACTCTAAACTTGTCAAGAGCAATAAGAAACCAGGAACGAACGTTACAGGGACAAGTGATTTGACACCAGTCAATGAACAGATGCAGTTATTAACACAGTTAATGCCAAAGGCTAAGACTGTTTCTGTTATGTATACAGGTTCTGAATCAAACTCAGAATTCCAGGCCAACATGGCTGTTAAGGCTGCTAAGAAATATAAATTAACACCTGATCGTAAGACAGTTTCTGATTCTAACGATATTCAGTCCGTCGCTCAGTCAATTAAGAGCGATGCTTGCTATATCCCTACTGATAACTTACTGGCAGCAAACGTGCCAGCTGTCACTCAGGCTTTAGATGAAGCGAAAATTCCACTAATCGTTGGTGAAGCCAACATGGTTAAACATGGTGGTTTAGCAACTTATGGTGTTGACTATACGGTTCTTGGTACGATGACTGGTAAGATGGCTGATCAGATCTTATCAAAAGGTAAGAAACCTGCAAATATGCCAATTCAGTATGAAAAAGCCAGCGACTGTGTCTTAACAATTAACAAAGACAAAGTCAAACAGTTCAAGATCAAAGTCCCAAGTGACTTAGACAAAAAAGCTCAGTATGTTACAACTAGCAAATAGTTGTTTCATAATAAACCTAAAAATCCTAAAAATCCTTTAAAAAACTGTAACAGTTTTGCGTGAGTGGGAACACTCACGCTTTTCCTATTATTTTAACAATTCCTTCTAAATTTTTGTGATATGTACAATTTTATCCCGATAAAGTTGGCTAGAATCCATAAATAAGTTGACAATAAAAACGAGCTAAGCTATCATGGACATATATTAGTTTAAAAACAATGAAGTGACAGAGTAAGAAAAAACGAGGCATCAGAGATATCACGGTCGGTGCAAGTGATACGCAGAATTTTCTGAATACACCATGGAGTTGAAGGATCAAAAGTCCTTCCGGTCTGCTCGTTATCGCATCAAGTCAAAAGACTTACTGAGGTCAGTGATGTGAATGACTGACAAACAGAGGTGGTAACGCGTAGATTCGCCCTCTTATGGGTGGATCTTTTTTGTTTTTACAAGGAGGGAATTTTATAATGAAGAAAGTCTTATGTGCGCTAATGGCTGGTGGACTTGTTCTGACTGGCTGCAGCTCCAGCGGCACAAAATCAAAGAAAGACGTGAAGATTGGTGTCATCCAGTATATGCAACATGATGCCCTTGATAATGCTTATAAAGGTTTTAAAGATTATCTCGTGAAGCAAGGTTATTCGGCTAAGAACATTACGTATAAGAATGCTTCTGGCGATGCTTCCAACTCGGAAACGATCGCTGATCAGCTTGTCAATGCTCAGCCTGATCTGATCTATGCGATTGCGACACCTTGTGCCCAGTCGGTTGCTAAAAAGACAAAGGATATTCCAATCGTCGTGGCTGCTGTAACAGATCCTGCCGATTCTAAGCTTGTTAAAAGCAATAAGAAGCCGGGCACGAATGTTACCGGGGCAAGTGACTTAACGCCAGTTGAACTGCAGATGAAGTTATTAAAACAGATGCTGCCTAAGACAAAAACATTGTCTATCATGTATACAGGTTCAGAAGCCAATTCTGAATTCCAGGCAAACTTAGCTGTGAAGTATGCGAAAGCTCAGGGCTTTACACCAACAAGAAAAACAGTCTCTGATTCCAACGATATCCAGTCTGTTGCTCAGTCTGTTTCAACCGATGCCGCCTACATCCCTACGGACAACTTACTGGCATCAAACATCCCTGCCGTTTCCACAATCCTGGATGAAGCCAAGATTCCTTTAATCGGCGGTGAAGAAGCCCATGTCAAACATGGTGCCTTAGCGACTTATGGTGTGAACTACTACAAGCTTGGTCAAAAAGCTGGCAAGATGGCTGATGAGATCTTATCAAAAGGGAAAAAGCCTGCGAATATGCCTATTCAATATGAATCCGCAAGCGAATGTAAGCTTGTTATTAATAAGGATGAAGTGAAACGTTTTAACATTAAGGTGCCTTCTTCATTAGATAAGAAAGCCACTTATGTGACAACGCAAAATTAAAGATGATCGAGGGGGAATTATATGACTATTACATCTTTACTACTTGCACTTCAGGGGGCCTTTAACCAGGGCATTCTCTGGTCCGTTATGGCTCTTGGTGTGTATATCACATTTAGATTATTAGATATTGCCGATTTGACCGTTGATGGTTCCTTTGCCACTGGCGGTGCGGTCTGCGCCGTGATCCTGGTCAATGGCGGCAATCCAATCGTCGCAATCTTAGCGGCTCTACTTGCCGGCTGTGTCGCTGGCTGGGTGACTGGTTTCTTATTAACGAAGTGCCACATTCCTGCCATCTTAGCCGGGATCTTATCACAAATCGGTTTGTATTCAATCAACTTACGTATTATGGGGAAATCAAACATTCCTCTTTTAGCAACCAAGTCTTTAACTGACTGGGCTACAAACTTAACGATCACGACAACTCAGGCGTCGATCATCGTTGGTGTCGTCATCGTTATCTTAGTGATGATCGGTCTTTACTGGTTCTTCGGTACCGAACTTGGTGCTGCCATTCGTGCTACTGGTAACAATGAACAGATGGTTCGTGCCGTTGGTGTCAATACGGATTTCACAAAGATCGTCGGCACGACATTATCTAATGGTCTTGTCGCTTTATCTGGTGGTCTTGTCGCTCAGCAGCAGGGCTTCGCGGATGTCAAGATGGGGATCGGTTCGATCGTCATTGGCTTAGCTTCCATCGTAATCGGTGAAGTTTTATTTGCGGATAAAGGGAATTTCTTCGTTCACCTCTTATCGATCGTTGTTGGTTCGATCATTTATCGTATCGTCATCGCCATCGTCTTACAGATGGGTCTTTCAACGGATGACTTAAAACTTTTAACAGCCATCGTCGTTGGGATCGCCTTAGCTGTTCCACACTTCGTCAATAAGCGAAAACAGATGGCCTTATACAAGAAATTAACAAGTGAGGTGGATAAGAATGCTTAAGATCCAAAACGTCTCAAAAACATTTAACATTGGCACGATCAATGAAAAGAAAGCTTTAAGAAATATCAACTTAGAGCTTGCCGATGGTGACTTCGTCACGATCATTGGTGGGAACGGTGCCGGTAAATCCACTTTAATGAACATGATCGCCGGTGTTTATCCGATCGACTGTGGTCATATTATTATTGATGGCCATGATGTCTCATTAGATACAGAATATCGTCGTGGTGCCTACATCGGCCGTGTCTTCCAGGACCCAATGATGGGGACTGCTTCAAATATGGCCATTGAAGACAACTTAGCCATGGCCAAACGTCGTGGTCAGAAACGTACATTAAGATGGGGCATTACCAAAGAAGAAAAAGCAGAATACAAAAAGCTGCTGGCAACTCTCGGCTTAGGTCTTGAAGAACGTATGACTTCAAAAGTTGGTCTCCTTTCTGGTGGTCAGCGTCAGGCCTTAACATTGTTAATGGCGACGGTCACAAAGCCTAAAGTTCTTCTACTAGACGAACATACGGCTGCCCTTGACCCAGCGACAAGTGCGAAGGTCTTAAAGATCACGAATGAGATCGTCACAAGTCAGAAGTTAACGACAATGATGGTCACTCATGATATGCAGGAAGCCATCGATTTAGGAAACCGTCTGATCATGATGTTCAATGGTCAGATCATCTATGATGTCAAAGGCGAAGAAAAGAAATCCTTAAAGGTTGCCGACCTGTTGAAGAAATTCGAAGAAGCATCCGGCAGTGAATTCGTCAATGACCGTATGCTATTGAAATAATTCCAAGCGAGCTCTGCTCGCTTTTTTTGTGTCTGCCCTATTTCATGGTATACTAGTTTGGAAAGAAGGTATTTATAATGATTTTAAGTCAAATTAACGATGATCTTATGAAGCTCGCCAAACGATCAGATGAAGAGCTTAAAGACATCTACCAGAAGATCGATGATGTCGCATTGGTCAATTCAAATAAAGTGCTCTCAGCTTTTATTGAGAATAGAGTCTCCTATAGCGATTTTGCGGATATCAATGGCTACGGCAACTACGATGAAGGTCGTAATAAACTCGAAGCGATCTTCGCCAAAGTCTTAGGCGCTGAAGATGCTTTAGTCCGTCCCCAGATCATGAGTGGCACGAATGCCATTTATTTAACATTATCAGCCTTGCTTAAGTATGGGGATACAATGATCTCCCTCTCTGGTGATCCATACGATTCTTTGCAGGAAATGATTGGTCTCTTTGGTGATTCTACGCAATCTTTAAAGGCAAATGGCGTCAAATATGAACAGATCGACCTCATTGATAATGAATTCGATGAAGAGAAGATCGCTGAACGTTTGAAACACAATGACGTCAAATTAGTCGAAATTCAGCGTTCTCGTGGCTATTCTGCAAGAGATTCTCTAATGATTCGTAAGATCGAACATGTCATCCAAAAGATTCGTGAAGTAAACAAAGATGTCATCATCATGGTCGATAACTGTTATGGTGAGTTAGTCGAAACAAAAGAACCTTGTGATGTCGGCGCGGATGTCTGCGTTGGTTCATTAATGAAGAACTTAGGTGGTGGCGTTGCCTGCACCGGTGGCTATGTCGCCGGGAAGAAAGAACTGATCCATATGGTGGCTGAACGATTAACAGCGCCTGGAATCGGCAAGGAATTAGGAGCGAATTTCAACCAGAATAACTCTTTCTTCAAAGGTATCTTTATGGCCCCAAATGCCGTCAAGAACGCTTTAAAATCGATGGTCTTCACCTCTTATATGATGGAAAATTTAGGCTATCAGAACGTATGGCCTGGTTCAAGAGATGAACGTACGGATATCATTCAGACCGTTGAGCTCGGTGACAAGGACTCTCTTGTCAAGTTTACTCAGGGCATTCAGTCCGCTTCTCCAATTGACTCTTATGTGCAAGTATTACCAGCGCCAATGCCTGGCTATCCTTTTGATGAAGTCATGGCCGCCGGTAGTTTTACCCAGGGGTCGACGATCGAATTAAGCGCGGATGCGCCAATCGTTCCTCCTTATACATTATATCTGCAAGGTGGTTTAACGTTTGAATATAGTAAGTTATCTATCCTCTTAGCTTTATCAAAAATTCAAAAGTAATCAAAATGGGAAGTGTTTAAACACTTCCCATTTGTCCTCCATCAATACGGATCACGGTATTATTAATATAATTGGCTTCCTTTGAAACAAGGAATTTCACTAAGTGTGCCACTTCTTCCGGTTCTCCATAACGTTTGACTAGAATCTTTTCACATTCTTCTTTTAAGAACTCTTCATCATAACCATCTAATTCATTTTCTGTCCCAATAAAACCTGGCGCGATCGCATTCACGTTGACATAAGGACTATATTCAACGGCTAAATTATGCGTCAACGAGATCAAGGCTGCCTTGGAAGCATCATAATCAACACACATTGGATAATAGGTGTTGATGCCATTGGTTGAAGCGATGTTGATGATGCGTCCCCATTCCTTCTCGATCATCGCTCTCCCTGCTCTTTTGCTCACATTGAACGCCCCGACGACATTCACATTGAAGCTTTCTCGAAATTCTTCAGCAGTCTTCAAGTGCCAGAGATTAGAAAGATCGATAGCCGCATTGTTTACGACGATATCGACCGTGCGTCCCGTTGCTTCGATTTGCGAAAACAGATCATCGACCTGCTTTTCATCACTGACATCAGCTTGAATGCTCATAGCAAAGCCATAACGCTCCTTAAGCGCTGATTCTAAAACTTCAGCCGCCTCTTTAGAAGTATGATAGTTGATGACGATATCATACCCAGCCTCGGCTAGCTCTAAACAGATGGCCTTACCGATGCCTGTTGCCCCACCGGTCACTAATACACATTTTTTCATTGTTATGAAAAAAGAGCTTGATTAAGCTCTTCCTGCGTATTTACCATCAGCTGTATAGACCATAACTTTTTCGCCTTCGGCAATAAACTGTGGGACTAATACTTTTAAGCCAGTGTCAGTAACGGCATCCTTTGTCTGGTTAGATGGCGCACCTTTGATGGCTGGAGCAGTTTCGGCAATCGTCACTTCAACCTTTTCAGGAATTTCAAGTGTTAAAAGATCACCTTCATAGAAAACCAAGCTGACTTCCATACCTTCATTTAAGAAGTATTTCTTGAAGTCGACCTGTTCTTCTGCTAATTCATACATATCATAAGTTTCGATATCCATGAAATAATAAGTAGAACCATCGGCATAGGAATAAGATGCTTTCTTTGTTTCTAGATGAGCCTGTTCAAACTTCGTGTTGGCGTTGAAGTTACGGTTCTGCGTAGCGCCTGTTCTTAAGTTTTTCATCTTTGTTTTTAAGATGGCAGCACCCTTTCCTGGTTTTACATGCTGGAAATCTAAAACAACCCAAGGATCACCCTCAATCGTTAAAGTTAAACCTGTTCTAAAATCACCTGCTAAAATAGCCATAATTTTATTCACCTCAATTCTTAATTTCTTCCTTCTCATTGTAACAGGTTTAAGCCATATTCTCAATTACATTCCAAAAAATAGTATACAATGAAAAAGGATCAGCACCGGGCGTATTACAGTTGGAGCAGAGCAGAATTCAATTTCTGCTCTTTTTTTGCGCATATTTTTGTCAAGCTTTTGCGATTTTGGA
>ONFH01000079.1 GCA_900317015.1 uncultured Erysipelotrichaceae bacterium
AAAGTTTTAGAAGTCTATGATCCAGACAATTATGACTTTGATCAGGTAGGTAAGAACGAGCATTATCTCTTTCATCCAAGAGCTGAAACAATCGATCATATTCGTGAGACCATTAAAGATCATCAATGGCAAGGTGTCTGCTTGCCTTTTAGAGATAAACAATTAACGATTTATATTCATGATATTGCAAAAAATAATGAAGGGCATCATGCCCTTGTCATAGTGACAATCATTACCGACAAATAATGATCCAATGATGATTCGACTCATTCTACGATGTAGGATGGGGTTTTTGTCATTTGATGCATCATTGCTCTTTGTAGTACAATGACCATACAAGGAGAACAATTCTATGAGTTTATTTGTTTTATTCATTGCCAAAAGTTCATCGGATGATGGACTTGATGTGAATTCTCATCTTGAGATTTATCAAACATTCAATGCTGCGAAAGAAGCTATGACAAAAATAATCAATTCTCATTCTAAGAAGGGCTGGCATTGTCAAACTGATGAGGATTCTGCCATCTGCATCAAAAATCATGATGAGTATGCCTTTGATCAAATCAAACTAAGCATCTATAACATTGATGATCTTTCACAATGTGCGCTCATTAGAGATGGATGGACATCTGATGCTGGAATTCTTCCTTTTGCGGATGTTTTCTTCTTCAAGGATCAACAAGATGCTGTTCACTTTTTAAAAGAAAATGCGGAGGCAACTCGTCAAGCGTTTGAGCGGAACAAACAAGAAGTAGAATATGGTCTTGAAGATCATTATGCCTATTGTGAAGATCAAGGCTTTTTCAATGCAGTGTACTGGCATATGGTTCCAATCGTTTAGACTTGATTGATCTTGTAGGGGTGGAAGGATAAACATTCAAAAAGACATGCGGTGCATGTCTTATATGATTAGTATTTCATTGTCAGCTGTTCAAGCTCATTTATTAATTCCTTAATTTCTGCTTTTTTCTCTTGAATAAGTTCTCGATAAGCTTGTCTTATATAATTTCTTGAATACTGTTCTTCATCTTTAAGAATACTTTGTTCACGTGGTGGGAAATCATTGATCATTTTATTGATTGTAATATTGGGAAGGCCCTCGTATAAATAGGCTGTTGAATCAATAAAATCCATTAAGGCACCGTAATCCTCATAAGCGTTGATGGGGGAAACAGATGAAAGATTAAGGTCACCTTCTTCTAAGCTTTTGATGGCAGCTTTGGCTTTTTTCATTTTATACTTATTGGGCTTTTTCAAACATCTTTGAATGATCTGAATATTTTTATCATACTGTTTTTTCACAAGTCGATCCCATCTGTTGATTTCCTCTGCATTAGGCTGTTCTCTTTTGGCTTGGCTGCGTAACATCTTTTCTGCTTTTTGTTCCATGGCATTGGCAATCTGATCACAGAAGTATTCCACTGCAGTTACGGTATTTTCTTGATACTTACTTTCAATTAAATGATCGATGTTGACCGGTTCTACGGTATTGAGATAGTCTCGATCGACATGATCTCTTCTGTCATAGTAATAATCTCCTGTTTGGATCAAGTCAAGAAGCTTGTTCACAAAATACATACTACAGAGATCATGAATATCATCGCCATCAGTGATGAGCTGATCAATAACAACGATTGGAAGATACGAATATTGATCAAGTTCTGATTCGTTGATCGGGGTATGAAAGGAATGTTCACCGAGAACTCTGAATAAGTAATAAGCTTTGGTAAATGGCTGACTGCTATGATCAAAGAAATCCACATATTCTTCATCATAAGGATCATTCCAGCCATCCTCATTATGATGTCTTCGAATAAAGCTTCCATAATGAGTAATTTCACCGGTGTAGATCCATTTCATATACGTCTCGACATCTTGCTTGATCTCTACTCTTTTGCCATGCTTGTTATTTTGATATTCGATATGAATGCAGACAGGTGGGAGAAGAGTGAGCAGCAGATCTTTTTTGGCATACATTTCATTCATCCTTTGCTCAGCGGATCCCGCATAGTCGAATTGTGCATAGCGATAATGAGAATATTCACGTTTCTTGTTGCGATAATTTTTCGCACGTTTATTAACGGAATAGAGAGCTGCCTCAAGCATGTCATCGGTGATGAGGCCAATTTTTAAGTTTTCGTACCATTGTTTTGGAGTCTTCATGATTTACCTTCTTTCTTGTGCTTTTGGCCTCTAAGGATGCAAAAAGGGGCCAACTGACACCTTACTAGACCCTTACGATCCAATAACGATACCAAGACCCCTCAAAAGTGATTATACAGCACGGCTTGTGATGACTCAATTTAAAAATGATAAAGTTAAAAAATAAATAAATCCGCAACATTAACAAAAATAAAAATAAATTTGCGTGACCTTGA
>ONFH01000257.1 GCA_900317015.1 uncultured Erysipelotrichaceae bacterium
TAAAAAGTCACAAATACCAAAAAAATTGAAATTGATTCCAATCATGTGAAAAATATTGTTGAAAAATTAGCGATTCTTATTATAATAATAGTCGTAGTGATTCTTGTGTCATCATAATAATAGTACGCAAGACAGTGTATCACTGCATGTAGGCTAAGTGAGAGCCTATATAATATGGGGCAGGATTTCCTAGTAGAGAGATTGGTGGACTCTCTTCTTTAGGAAATCCATTTTTTTATTTTAAGACAAAGGAGTATAATAGTTCTGGGTGATTAAAATGAAAAAGAAAATTCTTTATATAGTAGGCATTGTGATCATTGTGGTCGCTTTAGTTTTTGCGTGGATCTATTTCTTAGATCCCCATCGTCAAAATAAAACATTGGATGAGAAAACAGTTAAAGTGGGTACGATGTACAGTGTGAAAAAAGATATGTGTGATTTAAGTTTTAAAAACGTGAAGTTTTCGACGAAGAATCAGAAAATTGCCGTTGTCTCTCATGGCGTGACGGATGGCATGCTCATGCCGATCCATGCTGGCAAAACGGAAATCGTCATGACTGGAACATATAAGGATAAAAAGTATACGAGAACGCTGCCAATTACAGTCAAAGCCACTAAAAATGTACAGGTCGGCTGTGACGTTTCTGCCTGGAATACGCACTTTGATGCGACTAAGGTCAAAAAGTACAATTTGAACTTTGTCATGCTTCGTCTTGGTGTTGGCCATGATGTGGATGCGCAGAGTCGACTCAAAGCGATTGCTCTGAAGCAGAATAAAGTAAAGATGGGGGCTTACTGGTATTTGGCCAGTGATGATCGTAAGAGTCTCTTAACGACAAAAGATGCGACGAATCAGGCCAAAACATTTGTCCGCATGTTAAATAACATGGAAGGACAGAAAATGGCTATGCCGGTCTTCTTAGACTTAGAAAGTCCAACACTGGTTGCTTCGAAGAAACCTCATGCGCATATGGAAAAACTCGTTAAAGCGTTTATGAAAGTCTTAAAGGATGCTGGTTATGATCAGGTGGGCATTTATGCGAACCGTTCCTTTATGATCAATTATTTAAGTACAGACTATTTTTCACAGTTTAAAGATCTTGTCTGGTATGCTCGTTATGGCCATGCCAAGAGCGGTCCTTACAGTGATGGGTCACGTTCTTATTTATGGCAGACGGGCGATCATTATAAGAGTGCGGTCGTCAATGATCATGATCTCGACCTTGACTATCTCTATCTTTCTTAAGCGTTTGTGAGATTTGAAAATTTATATGAATTCATCAAACGAAAATGAAATTCATGAAAAATTAAAAATCACATAAATATTGCTAAATTTATAAGTATGACTGTTGTGTGACTTTGAAAAACATGCTAGAATTGGTTTGAAAAGGAAAGAAGGGTGTCAAATGGAAAGAAAGTCAATTCATAATATAGCAAAATATCTACTTGCCTTTGTTACCTGCTTCGCTGTTCTATGTGGCTCGATTTATGACAGCAATTTCAATGCGGAAGCGAAAGTCACATATATTAAAAGTTTAAAAATCGCCGCTGGAAATTCTTATCGCCTGACGATCAAAGGGAAAAAAGGAAAGATCAAATGGTCAAGCACTAAGAAATCTATCGCGGCAGTCAATAAAAAGGGAAATGTGACGGCGAAGAAAAAGGGAACTGCAAAAGTTAAAGGAAAATTGGGTGGAAAAACGTATACGACAACAGTCAAAGTCTACGGCAACAGTGGAAACAATGTCCGCTTGACGGATACGTCAACAGGCTCTGGCGGATCATCAACCATTTCTGGTGGTGTTGATGATTCTTTAGCAAAGGTTGGCCAGGCCATTGCCAATCGTGATACAGATATCACGGTCACGGTCAATGATGCCATCAGTGCCAGCGCTTATTCACAGAAGCTGTTCTCAGCTACTGGTGGTTATGTTAATGATTACGACTATTTATCAATGAAGAGCTATTCTTATTCGGCAACTTCCAATGGTTCACAAGTCGTGATTCGCTATACGATCAATTATCGTATTACAAAATCTTATAATGATACCTCCTTAAATAAAGCAAGATCAATTGCGAGTGGTTTTGGTGGATCTGATGCTAATAAGATCAAGAAGATCCATGACTATCTTGTGCAGCATGTCGATTATATTGATGGCGGTTATACAGCCTACAATGCTTTGATCGACCATGGTGCTGTCTGTGAAGGTTATGCTTTAGCATTCTATGAAATGTGTAAATTTGCCGGCGTGGATTGTCGTGTCGTTACTGGTACGGCTTATGGTTCACGTGGCGAAGGCAACCATGCATGGAACGTCGTTAAGAGCGGCGGAACTTGGTATAACATGGATGTGACTTGGGATGATACGACTGATTCTTCAAAGTACTATCTCAAATCCACAAGTGCTTTCCCTAGCCATTACGCTGATAGTCGTTCAAAGAGCTTTATGAGCGGTTTGAATATTGCATAATAAGAAATCAAGGAGACGTTCGAAAAGAGCGCCTCTTTTTTGCGTTCAGGCAAAGAAAAAATGCTTCTTACGAAGCATTGAAATAAAAGAGGATGAATCCTTCAATGATAAGGATCAGCGGGATGCCGATTCTAAAGGCCGTCTTTCTTGTTTTATGATGGAAAAGAAACATCCCACAAAGGGCCCCAAGGCTCCCGCCAAGAAGGGCGAGGAGAAAGAGGTCTCTTTCCGGGATGCGCCATTTTTTATGGATGGCTTTATATTTATCGATGCCAAAGGCAAGAAAAGCGATGAGATTGATGATGATCAGATAGAGGATCATTGATCTTGATCAAATTCCTTTTCTGCCAGCTTCTTGGTGAGCACCAGCCCGGCTAATAAGAAGAGTACAGATAGATCAAATGTCTTATGCATTGAGATCACACAAAGCAGTCCTAGGACGATCGCAAATAATGATGTTAACAAAGGGCGCTTAGAAACGTGGAACTTTGTGTAAAGACTGTACTGATAACGTAACTGGGTGAGGGCGACGACAAGAGCGACCGCTGCCACCGCTGAATCGACGTAGAGATGAACAAGAAAGTGATGATTGATGGCGGCCTTCACGAATGTCAGATCGACATAGAAGGCGATCATCATCGCCGCAAGGGAAAGAAGAAAATTGTTCTTTTCCTCTTTGGTGATTTTTTCTTTCTTATGTCTTTGTCTCTTTGGAACTTTTGTGGCCATTATTCAATCCTCAGCAGATGACTGCCGTCTTCTACGAAATGCGTGTTGAATAATTCAGTCATCACCTTGATCATATAATAGGTATCCTTGATGCCAGCTGTTTCATAAGCAGAGTGCATAGCAAGCTGTGGTAAGCCGATGTCAACGGAATTTAATGAGACATGAGCCTGTGAGATATTACCTAATGTTGATCCACCAGCTTTATCAGAACGGTTGGCGAAGTACTGTACAGGAACATCACACTTGTCAGCTAAGATCTTAAAGATGGCAGTAGAGACACCATCAGAACAGTATTTCTGCCCAGCATGTGTCTTTACGACAACCCCTTCGTTCATATAAACACAGTTATTGACATCAGTGTGTTCTGGATGGTTAGGATGAACGGCATGAGCGTTGTCCGCTGATAACATGAAGCTTGAAGCAACAGCTCTTAAGTAATCTTCATCATCTTTGCCTAAAGCATGGTTGATACGTGTGAGGGTATCGTAAAGTAATGTAGAGTCAGCACCCTGTTTTGTGCCGGAACCAACTTCTTCGTTATCGAAGATGGCCATGACATCGATGTTCTTGTCATGATGACCGGCAATTAAAGCTTCCATAGCAGAATAAGCACACTGTAAATCATCTAAGTGACCTGAAGAAATGAATTCTTCATGAGCGCCCCAGATCGTTGGTGCCATACGGTTATATAAGAATAAGTCCTGACCTAAGATCTCTTCTTCTTTAACATTTAATTCATCTGCGATCATCTTCTTGAGATCACCAGGCTGTGTGTCCTTACCGCCCATTAATGGAAGTAAGTCGACCTGCTTGTTATAAGCAAAACCATCATTGACCTTACGGTTCATATGAATGGCGACGTTTGGAATCATTAAAAGATCACGATCAAACTTTAATAGCTTTGTTTCTAAAGCATTGCCGTTTTTTACTAAGACACGTCCGGCTAGAGAAAGGGGACGGTCGAACCATGAAGAATCGATCATTCCGCCATAGCCTTCAGTGTTGAGCTGCATATAATGTTTATTGACGACCTGCAGTTCATAGTTTTCTTTCAGCTTATAGCTTGGAGAATCACTGTGCGCTGTGGCGATATTGAAACTGTAATGATCAAGGTCATTGCCGATCTTAAAGGCGATGATCGATGAATTGTTGCGAGTGACAAAATAGTTGTGACCTGGTTCTAAGGCCCATTTGTCACCTTCATTTAAGGCCGTGAAGCCTTCTTTGGTAAGTCTTTCTCTCATGTTTTCAACGGCATGGAAAGCTGTTGGACTTGCCTGTAAAAATGATAATAATTTTTCTGATACTTCTTTATACATTTCTTTTTGACCTCCATAATGTATTATAAAAGATAAATATCCTTTTGGAAGACCAAAAGGATATTTTCATCGTTATGCGTTTTTCTCTCTTTTGGCAAGAGCTGGCATGATCAAACCTAAGATAAATAAGATCAATGGTGCGGCAATCTTTAAGACCATTGTGAAGACATCGGTATCATACATACCCATGATATCACAGATCGCAGTGATCGCAAAACACCAGATGCCGAAGAACATAGCCATGCCCTGATGTTTAAAGGCTTTATAAGATGGATCAAATTTCTTACGGTTAACGGCGCTACGTAGAGCAATGTAAGCGGCGAATACCCATAAGTAACGTAATGTCATGCAGACTGAATTTAACTTTGTCAGCTGAGTTAAGACGACATCGGCATTAGGGACGAAACCTTGAACGATGATGATGGCGCCTGATAAGATGACAACTAACCAGATCCCGTTAATATAAGCACCGTATTTATTTTTCTTTAAGAGCTTGCTTGGAACGAACTGTCTTGCATCTTCGTTATCTAATAACATTCTAAGTGGTGCATCGATTGATAAAACAAGTGTTGAGAACTGACCAATCGTATTGCAGAGGGCATAGATGATCATTAAGAGATCACCCATATGATAATACTGACCTAACTTCTGGAATGCCCAGTAAGAACCATTGGCATTGTAAGCATCGAAGTTCTTTGCAATATCGGCAGGATCGAACATCATACCCATGGCGATCGTACCAAGGATGGCACAGACCATGACCATGATCGCTAATGTGATCATCGCTTTAGGGAAGTTGTGATCAGGATCATCGATCTTATTAACATAAGGCGAGATCTTTTCACAGCCACCGACGGCGAATACTAAGATCGATAATGACGTAAAGTATTTAACATTGAACTGAGGCACTAAGTTCTTAAGACTGAAGTCTAATGAAACAAAGTGAGCATGTGGGTTGATGGCTGGGGCTGCAAACATCATGACGATGTAAAGTAATGACATGACGAACATTGATGTTCCGGCAATACTTGTTAAGGATTTTAAAGGTGTTAATCCTCTTGATGCGATCCAGCAGAATAATAAGAATACGGCAAGTGTTGCCAGCTGGATCTGCCACACTTTAAATGAGGCAAATGTTTCGGCATTTCTAAAGATGACCCAAGAGAGGGCTTTTAGACCACCAGAACCCTTAGAGGCAATGTACGTAATGTGACATGCCCAATAGGTGAATCCAGCATAGTAGGCAAGCTTAGGACCCATTGTTTCGTGGACCCATGAGCTGACACCACCACCGGCATCCTTGAATGCAGATCCTAATTCGCCGACCATTAATGCATATGGGACGAAATAAAGGGCGAACATTAAGATCCAGCTGAAGATGACCTGAATACCGTTGAAGTAGATGTAACCATTTAATACGTTACCAAATCCCCAAACAGTAGAGAAGGCCATGAACGCCAAGGTCGTCCATTTTATTCGATTGTTTGACTTATCCATTTTTTCTCCTCCTAACAATTACATACGCCTCTCCAATAATGAAAGCGTATTCAATGAATAACCGACAATGCACATCTTAGCATAAAATTTTATTTTTGTGAATAATAGAAAGAATAATTATAGAATACAGAATGTTTACGGAAATAATATGGATAAATCTCCATTCGAAAATATTATGAAACTTTTAAGTAAAAGAAGAAAAGGCTTGTGAAATATTTATGATAATAAGGAAATGTGCTGGCAAAAAATTCCTGGAAAAGCGAGAAAGCTAAGTGAAGTGGGTAAAAGAAAAAATGCAGATTTTTGATCTGCATTATTGGATCACGATGCTATTTTTAGAGATCTTGGCTTTTTGTAAAGCTTCATCCGCAATGTCGACGAGATCCTGGGCATGCTTGACTTCTTCATACGTGCCGCCGATGGAGACGGTTATGCGTAAGTTTGGAAAATCATCATTGGCATAAGCATGGACGATATTTTGGATATCTCTTAAGCGTTCGACAAAATGATATTCTTCAAGTTTTCTAAAGACGACCATAAAGGTGTGAGATCCGGTCCGGATCGCTACATCACCATGACGTAAACGAAGCTTGATGACCTGAGAAACGAAGACGATGGCTTCATTCCCGGCTGCATAACCGAACTGCTTATTGATGCGGGAGAGATCATCGATCGATACAAAAGCGACAGCGCTGGCTGGCAGACCTTTGACCTGGTCATGATAGTAACGGCGGTTGAACAATCCCGTTTCGTAGTTCGTATACTTTTTATTTTCATTATCGAGCATATCACCGATAAAATCACTGCTTTGGGCGGCCACTGGCATCTTTCTGATCTTATGGGCCATTTCTAAGACATAAGGATAATCATCTACTTCGACATATTTTGTGATGACAAAATAAGGGTCGCGATCGATGAATTCAATTTTTGTCGCATCTTGATGCTTCGTAAAGGTATCAAGCGAGATGCAGTTAGAACAGCGGATATCTTTTTGGAATGTCTGGAAACAGTATTCCTGTTTATGGGACTCATCGCCCGTCAAGGCATTTTCAATACAAGGTGCAAGCTGTGTTGGATTGATCAGTCGAACAACGTCGAAAACTTGTTCAAGAGCCATGATCAGCTGA
>ONFH01000216.1 GCA_900317015.1 uncultured Erysipelotrichaceae bacterium
AGCGACCGTTGTCGTCTTACGCTACATGGCGTGGCAGAGATACCACTTCCATTGGGCGAAGCACAATGGGAGTGGAGAATTCATACATGAATTTCCTATGGAAGAAATGAGGGAGACTATGCAAAATACAATCATGAAATTCCGATATGATGGACAAGTCCATTTCGATGAAAAGAAACTACCTTATGACATTGATACCGATGTCTATGTAGGTCTATTTGAACAGATGTTTGAGAAGATCAATTCTGATTTCTTAATTTTAGAAGAAGATGATGATCCCATCAATGTTCAGTTATCTTTAGCCATGGACCTGCATCATTTTATTGATGTCTATCAATTGGCAAGAAACTCTTTAAATGAATATTTAAAAGCCGAATCCATCAAATGTGATGCCATTGAAGGAACACTTTCTTATAATGAACATGGTGAATTAACCGTAGACTTCATCACCAGCGTCAGCGCTGTGGAAGTGTTAGTCGCCATTGTCATCTTAGCGGGTGAGATCCTAGATAGTGAAGATGTGAATACGTTGATGATGAATATCATTGAAGATATTTACAGCAGTGAAGAGGTGGTCAATTAATGCGAGCTGATATGCATATGCATTCGCATTATTCTGATGGTTCTGATGATCTTGAAACATTGTTAAAACACGTAGAAGAGAATGAGATCAAGACATTCTCCTTAACCGATCATGATACGATCTTAGGGACGATCAAGATCGAGACTATGATTCCAGACGACTTAACGTTTTATCGTGGGATTGAATTCTCGGCCATTACAAAGTATCGAGAAGTGCATATCTTAGGCTATAACTTTGATCCAAACAATCCTATCTTATTAGAGACGATCGAAGAAGGCAAAAGAAAACGTGCTTTAAAACTCGAGAATCGTTTACGTTATTTAAAAGAACAGTTCAATATCACTTTCAAGCAGGAAGACTTAGATTATCTTTATAGCTTGAATGCGGTGGCAAAACCCCATTTAGGACGCATGCTTATGAAGTATGGCTATTGTGATTCCATCAGTGAAGGCATTACAAAGTATATCAATGGCTGTAAAGTGGATCATGATCGTATTGATTATAAGGAAGCCATTCATGCCATTAAAGAAGCTGGCGGGATCGCCGTCTGGGCGCATCCTTTAGGCGGAGAACATGTACGTCACTTTGAACCCTGGGAATGTGAACGTCAGTTAGATCTTTTATTACAGGAAGGTCTTGATGGCATGGAATGTTACTACTCAAGATATACGACCAAAGAAGAAGACTATTTATTGAGCCTTGCCCATAAACATCATTTATTGATCAGCGGCGGCTCTGACTATCATGGCAAAAACAAGACAGTCAAGATGGGCTGTCTCAATAGCGAAGGGGAAGCCATTGATGCATCAAAGTTGACGCTTCTTGATGCTTTATGTCAATAATTTCTAATAATACGATACATTTAGAAAATAATTAGTGAATATAGAAAAAGAAAGGTCATCTTATTGAAGGATGATCTTTTTCGTGTATAATAAAGAAGAATGCAAGGGGGAAAGAATCGTGGCAAAAGTATTACCATTTCAGGCCGTACGTCCGGCAGTGAAATATGCAAATGAAGTCGCAGCCTTGCCTTATGATGTTTATGATCGTCAGGAGGCCAAAGCGGCTGTTGAAGGGAAGCCTTTATCATTTTTAAATATTGATCGTCCAGAAACACAGTTTCCTGATGATCATGATATGTATGGGGAAGATGTGTATGAAAAAGCCAATGAAATGATCCAGGATGAGATCAAGAAGGGCATCTTTGTCAAAGAAAAGAAGAAATGTTACTACGTCTATGAATTAACGATGGATGGTCGTTCTCAAACAGGATTAGTTGCGGTCTCTGCCATCGACGATTATTTAAGTAATGTCTGTAAGAAACATGAAAATACGGTGGCAAAAAAAGAAGCTGATCGTATTCATCATGTCGATACGACAAGCTGTCAGACTGGTCCGATCTTCTTAGCTTATCGTGAAAAAGAAGAGATCACCAGCATGATTAACAAAGTCAAAACGCAGGAAGCTCTTTATGACTTCGTCGCCGATGATGGTGTGAGACATCGTGTCTGGATCGTCGATGATGATCAGATGATCCAAGATTTAGCGGAAGCTTTCAAGAAGGTGCCAAGTACTTATATTGCGGATGGTCATCATCGTGCGGCCAGTGCTGTCAAAGTAGGCTTAAAACGAAGAAGAGAACATCCAGATTATACAGGAGAGGAAGAATTCAATTATTTCTTATCTGTTCTCTTCCCAGATAATGAATTAAAGATCTTAGATTATAACCGTTTTGTCAAAAATCTTGGCGGCATTACCTATGAAGAGTTTTTAACAAAGTTAAGTACGAAAATGATCATTAACGAAGGCAAGAAAGAAAAACCAAAAGCCAAAGGTCATATTTCTATGTATATGGATCATAAATGGTATGATCTCAAGATGAAGGAAGACTTGGTGATGGAACGAGCTGGCGATGTTGTCGCTTCACTTGATGTGGCTTTCTTACAGGATGAAGTCTTAACACCAATTTTAGGCATCAAAGATCCTCGTACGGATGAACGAATCGCCTTTGTTGGAGGCATCCGTGGTTTAGATGAACTGGTTCGTTTGGTTGATGGCAAGCATGGTTCTGTCGCTTTTGCGATGTATCCAACCGATATCCATGAATTATTGAATGTGGCCGATGCCAGACGTTTGATGCCACCGAAATCGACATGGTTTGAACCAAAGTTAAGATCTGGATTATTTATTCATGAATTTGAACGCTGAACCAAAGGGACGTTATGTCCCTTTTTGTTTTTCAAAAGTTAAGTTTTGTGGTGTATTTAAACAAAACATGATACGATAACTGTGGAGGTGTAATTATGTTATTGAAAAAATTACTCGCAGGAGGATTATCGCTCACATTACTTTTTGGGGTGAGTGCCTGCTCATCACATAAACCAGAAACCACTCAGGATAGTGATCAGCGTGTCGATGTCTCTGGCCTGACCGTTACCCTAGAAAAAACCACTTATACGTATGATGGAAAGGCCAAAACACCAAAGGTCACTGTGACATCAGAAGATAAGGAAAGCTTAAAAGAAGGAACAGATTATACTGTGACGTATGCAAATAATGTCAATGTCGGGACGGCTACTGTCACAGTCAAAGGAAAGAAAGATTATAAGGGCAGTGTGGTCAAGAACTTTAACATTGTCAAAGCGTCTAAGACAGTTGATGCAAAGGCCATGGGCAATGTCTTAGACGAGATCATTTCCTTTGAAGAAGGAGATTCTGGCACATCAATGAAGATCACGAAGTCGGCAGCTGACTTACTTGTTTATGTGACAAGTATTCAGTTATCGAAAGCTGATCAAAAGTCAGTCAAGAGTGCTGCTGATGCCTGGTATAATAACTTAACGACTGATCAGAAAGATATTTACAAGAATAACTTAGATACGATCGAGGATACAGTCGATGGCATGTTAAGCAGCTTTAAGTCTTACAAAGCTCAGTTAGATGAAGCGGGTGTCTTAGATATTGCCACTCAGGCTGTGAAAGTGAAGACGGCAAAGAAGGACTGGAAAGTCTTAAAGAGTCAGTTAGATTCTTATGAATAATCTTATATAATCTCACTAAAAAGAGTGGAGGGAATAGATTCTTAAATCTTTGACCACCGCTCTTTCTGCTTTCTATATTAGATGAAGGAAAACATTCCTTGGACGATCAGTAACATTAAGGTCACATAAAAATAGCCGACAAAAATTAATTAATTTTATGTGACGTTTCTATTTTCTATGCTATAATGAGGGTGTCAATGGATGATCCATATTGCTTAGGTAATTCCAGACTGATCTATGGCAGGTATCAGATGATTAATACTTCCCTTTACTTATTACCAAACCTGTAGGTTAGATTCTGTCATAGATTCCTTAACACAAAAGCCACGGCAGTGGCTTTTTTTCGTACTTTATACTACAATGGGGTCAGGAGGTTTCTTATGAAAACTGTTATTTTAAATGGGAAGAAAATGAATTTTGATCATGTCTTAGATTATTCTTCATTAGATGATGAAGTATTGGTTTATGAAGAGACTGAGACATCACAAATATTAGAACGTATTCAGGATTGCGATATTGTCGTCACGAAGGAATTACCATATCCTAGTGAAATTATGATGCAGACCCCTGATCGTGTAAAATTAATTGTCGAAGCCGGAACTGGTTTTAATAATATCAGCTTAGAGGCAGCTTCAAAAAAGAAGATCACTGTCTGCAATATTCCAGCTTACTCCACAAAGCGTGTCGCTCATACCGCAATTATGTTGTTGCTAAACTTATCCTCTAGCATGCAGAAACAGATCCGTATGTTAGAAAGAGGAGATCATGAGAACTTTACCGATCATTTAATGGTTCCTCATGTCGAAGTCAATGATAAAGTTTTAGGTGTTGTTGGGGAAGGTCATATTGGTCAGGAAGTGATTAAAATTGCCCGTGTCTTAGGAATGAAAGTTTTAGTTTCTACCAGACATCCCAAACAGGATCCTGATGTCACTTATGTTTCATTAGATGAATTACTAGAAAAGTCTGATTATATCTCATTACATTGTGCCTTAAATGATGATACCTTCCATATGATCGATGGTGATGCTTTAAGGAAAATGAAGAAGACGGCTTTCCTCATCAATACATCAAGAGGGGCATTAATTGATCAGAAAGCTTTGATCTTAGCACTTAAGGATCATCAGATCGCCGGGGCTGGTCTTGATGTTTTAGAACAGGAACCACCAGAAGAAGATAGTCCTTTATATGATATGGAAGATGTGATCATCACACCACATATGGGATGGAAAGGAAAAGA
This sequence comes from uncultured Erysipelotrichaceae bacterium, assembly GCA_900317015.1. Classification (GTDB taxonomy): domain Bacteria; phylum Bacillota_I; class Bacilli_A; order Erysipelotrichales; family Coprobacillaceae; genus Intestinibaculum. The sequence continues at coordinate 4,865 of ONFH01000216.1, forward strand.
GACAAGAGAACGTCTCTTATCCATTATCAAGGAAGATATTGATGCCTTTAAAGCTGGTCATCCAGTCAATGTCGTCAATAAGATGTACTAATTACATAAATGAGAATGCTCTTGGGATTCCCAAGGGCTTTTTTCATATCAATAAAATAAGAAAAGAGAGTAAGGAATCTCGAAACTGCTTACCATTGGTATGATTTCTTGATAAAATAGAAACAGGAATAAGGAAGGAAGCGATCTTTATGAAGATTATGAATCGTGTATGTGCAGGAGTTCTAGCCTGTGCTTGTGTGTTTAGTGTATCGCCTGTTCAGGCTAAAGGGGCAACTCTCGTTAAGGAAGGAAAAACGATCACCGAAAGTGTGAAAAATCTGGATCAAAAGACCTATAAGATCGTTATCAAGAAGGATTCTTACATTCAATTCAAAACAAAAAATTGCAGGATTGATAGTACGGTCAAAGGTGGAGATGTACAGATCTACTCATCAGGTGTTGCACCAGCTGCCAAAGGAACTTATATTCTAGAAGTTGATCCTAATAAGAAAAGTGGCAATGTTTCGTTTCGCTATAAGATCAAAGGAAAAATAAAAGAAAGCTTTAAAGAAGCAAAGAAATTAAGTGCAGCCAATAAGATCGTTTTCAATAAGACGTATTATGGCTTCTTGAAAAAATTAATGGGTGTGCATTACTATAAAGTCGATGTTCCAAGTGCCGGAAAAGTCAAAGTTGTTTTTGGCAAGCCAAAAAAGAATTATCAGGAGAATTTTTACTGCTTTACCAATGATCAAAAGAAAGCCGTACGATCAAATATTATGTATGAGCCAAAAACATTTCATGTAGAAAAAGGAACATATTATTTCTTGATGATGGATACCAGCTGGACTTATGATTACCAGTTTAAGCTCAAATTTACAAAATAAGTTCTAAAGCTCTTGGAATTTCCAAGGGCTTTTCATATCAATAAAATAAGAAAAGATCGTAAGGAATCTCTAAACAGCTTACCGTTGGTATGATTTCTTGATAAAATAGAAACAGGAATAAGAAAGGAAGCGTTTTTTATGAAGATTATGAATCGTGTATGTGCAGGAGTTCTAGCCTGTGCTTGTGTGCTTTGTGTATCGCCGGTGCAGGCCAAAGGGGCAACTCTTGTTAAGGAAGGTCAGACGATTACTGAAAGCGTAAAAAACATTGAAAAGAAGAAGTATAAAATCGTATTGAAACAAAATTCTTTTGTAAAAGTAAAAGCAAAGAATTGTATTGTATCAGGTGAAAATGGTGCTTCAAAGATGACTTCAGAAGAAACTTTGCCAGCTGCGAAAGGAACTTATGATTTGCTTGTGTTCACGTCAAAGAAAAGTGGAAATGCCTCTTTTAGCTACAAGATCACAGGTAAGGTCAAATCAAGCTTTAAGAATAGTAAGAATACAAGCGTCGCAAAGGCCTATGCAATTTCTTTCAATAAGAATTACAACGGCTTTTTAGATAATGCTTTTGAAGAACAGTATTATAAAGTGAACGTGCCAAGTGCGGGAAAAGTCAAAGTCACTTTCCCTCGTGCAAAAAAATACCAGGATAATTCGTATTGCTTCACCAATGATCAAAAGAAAACGAAGGATCCGGCCAGTGTCGTTTACGGTGCAGAAACATTTAAAGTCAAAAAAGGTACGTATTATTTTGCGATGACTTCTTCCAGTGCTGCTTACGATTATACGTTTAAACTAAAATTTACAAAGTAACAAAGAAGCTCCCAGAAACATCCGGGAGCTTTTTAGTCGCTCATTGAGGTAGAAAGGAAAAGATGAAAACGCTATAATAAAGACATGGAACTTATATTAGATGAATTTATTCATGAACATTTATTACCGGGGTTTACCCCTTATTTTATTTACCGCATTATTGTGGGTAAGCAAGACGTGGGCACATGTGTGTTTCGCTTAGGCAGCGACAGTGAACATGAATATGATGGACATATTGCCTATACCATTGATGAAGCATATCGAGGCCGTGGCTATGCCTATCAGGCCTGTCTGCTTTTAAAAGAAAAAATTAGAAAAGAAGGCTATGATCATGTGATCATCACATGTGATCCAGAGAATTTACCAAGCAAAAAGACCATACTCAAATTAGGTGGTCAATATCAAGGGACCAAACCAGTCCCTAAAGCCTTAAAGAAGTTCTTCACACCTGATGAAAAAGTGAAAGAAATCTATATTTGGGAGGTTAAATCGTGAAATTTATTCATATTGCCGATCTACACTTAGGAAAGATGCTGCACGGATATTCGCTGATCGACATCGAAAGAGAACTGTTAAAACAGATCACCGATTACTTAAGGGAACATGAAGACATCAAAGCAGTCGTCATTGCCGGAGATGTCTATGACCGTAGTATTCCTTCACAGGAAGCTGTGAACTTGTTAAATGATTTTTTAGTGACACTCATTATGAAATTACATCGTAAAGTCTTGATCATCTCAGGTAACCATGATGGTGCTGACCGTTTGAACTTTGGTTCAGAGATCTTAAAAATGGAAGGTCTCTATATTGAAGGGACATTGAAAGAAAAGATCAATTATGTCGACATCGATGATGTCCGTTTTTATCTCTTCCCATTTGTCAAGCCAAGTGGTGTAGCAGCGCTCTTCCCTGACTTGCCGCATGGCAACTACAATGAAGCTGTCGCTTCTTATTTAAGCATGCAGGATTTTCATACGTCCTTAAAGAAGGTCATGGTCACTCATCAGTATGTGGGACATAGTGCCCAGGTCAGTGATTCCGAATGTCTCTTAGCCGTTGGTGGTGGCGAGATCGTTGATCCTGATCTATTTGATGAATTTGATTATGTTGCTTTAGGACACTTACATGCACCGCAGTACATCAAGAGACAAACATTACGTTATAGTGGGTCCTTGACGAAGTTCTCCTTTGATGAAGCCCATCAGAAGAAGAGCTTTGTCGTCGTGGATACGAATGACTTCTCATTTGAACTCGTCCCACTTACACCTAGTCTTGATGTTCGTGTGTTGAAGGGAACATTAGAGGAACTGATGAATCGTAAGGATGAACATCCCGATGATCTCATTGCGGCGGAACTTTCTGATGAAAAGATCATCCCACATGCTATTGATCAGCTACGTACCCATTATCCTCATGTCTTAAAGATCACTTACCCTAAGTTATTAGGAAATGAAGCAGTCGAGACAAAGACACTCAATGAGATCAGTCAGATGGAACCAGGGGCTTTATTTGAAGCTTTCTATAAAGACGTGATGGGGACTGATCATGTGGATGAAGAGTATGTGAACATCATTCGTCGTATGTTTGAAGGAGGAGAAGAACAATGAAACCATTAATGCTTACGATGCAGGCTTTTTCGACATACTTAGATAAGACGGTCATTGACTTTCGTCCTTTAAATGAAAAGGGATTGTATCTGATTACCGGTGATACCGGGGCTGGGAAAACGACGATCTTTGATGCTATCTGTTTTGCTTTATATGGAGAAGCCAGTGGCTCCGATCGTGGAAAAGATGTCTTTAGAAGTCAGTATGCCCCTTATTCAACACCAACGATCGTTGAATTAACGTTCCAGCTTGATGGCAAAGACTATCAAGTCAGCCGTCGTATGTCTTATACAAAGACCGGAAAGAAACGTAATAATAACGATGATGCCGTGCTGATTGAACCAGATGGTCGGCAGACATCAAAGCAGAAGGATGTCACCAATCGTATTACCGAATTACTTAAGGTAGATTATAACCAGTTTAAGCAGATCGTCATGATCGCCCAGGGCGAGTTTGCGAGACTTTTAACATCACCAAGTAAAGAAAAAGAAACGATCTTCCGTCAGATCTTCCATACCGAATCATTCAAGCTATTAGAAATGAATCTCCATGAACGGGCAGCTCATTTTAAAACACTTGTCGATAACGAAAAAACACAACTAGATACAAGTGTAAGAGACTTGCATATTGAAGGTCTTAAAAATTATGATGATCAGGTCACGGAACAAATTGAAAACCTGATCAAAGAGAAAGAGGCGCTTTACAAAGAAGAGACAAAAGCCAAAAAAGAACGTGACGAGAAAATTGATACGCTCACAAATGAATACAATCAAAAACAGGCCATCAATGAGACTGTGCAGCGTTTTCATCATGCTCAAAAGAATAAAGAGGACTTGCTTGCGCAAGCGGATCATTATCAGGAGCTAGAACAGACGATTGATCAGATCTCATTAGCTAAGGATATTTCGACGTATGAGAAAGATGTTTTAAAGGCGAAGAAGTCTTATAAACAGAAACAGACAGAACGCACACTTGTCGATGAAGATCAGAAACGCTTAGATCAGAAAAAACAAGACTTTGAACAAGATTATGCGCATCATGACACTTTAAAAGAGGAGATCTCTGCCTTACAGATCAAATTATCTAATGGAGATCGTTTAAAGAAGGTCAAAGCCGACTATGATCAGACAGTCAAAGATGTGCATGAGAAACAGACACAGTTTGATCGTCTTTCAAAGTCTTTAAGTAAAGACAATACACGTCATGAAGAAGCATTAGCCCTCTATGCACATCATGAGGAAGAATTAGAAACATATAGTCAAAAAGAGTTTGCTTTACGTCAGATCGAATCAGAATTAAAAGATACGATCCTGCCTCGTATGGAAAGCATCAATGAATTATCCGTTGGAGCAGGAAAGTATCGAGATGCCCAGGAAGACTACTATCATGTCCATGATCAGGAAGTCAAAGCGACAAAAGCGTTCACTGAAATCAGTGAACGGGCTGACAATGAACGTAAACGTACCCATGGGGAGATGGCTGGAATCCTTGCCAAAGACTTAAAAGAGGGAACGCCTTGTCCGGTCTGTGGCAGTATCCATCATCCCAAGCTGGCCGTCATGAGTGGTCATGTCTTGTCTTTTAAAGAATTGGAAAAACTAGAAAAGCAGGTCGAAGCAGCTCGTCAGACGATGATGGAAGTCAGCCGTGAAGCCACGCAAAAACAGAATGTGCTTTATGATGCCAAATCGTCTTTATCTTCTCTCTGTAAAACATTGCAGATCAAAGAAGCGGACTTCAATGATATGGATGCGATGAAGACATTGATCGCCTCAATGATGTTTGAAGAGGAATCCAAGAAGAAAGAGATCATCAAGAAGAAAGAAGACTTACAGGCTGAATTAGCCCACTTAGAGGATCTATCTGCGCATCAGAAAGAAGAAAAAGAACGCTTAGACAAGCAGGAAGAGAAGCTGAAAGAACTAGATCATACCCTCAATGAATTACATGTCTCCATCTCAACGATCCAGTATCAGGTGGATAAGATCGTGAAGGAACATCCATATCTTGATCGTGAGATCAAACAGCTTGAAGAAGATGCTATTACTTTAAACAAGAAGGAACAAAAGTTAGCTCGTTTAGAACAAGAGAAAGAAACAGTGACAAAGAAACAGGAATCATTAACGACGTTAAAGAATGAAAAAGACAGTCAGCTTCAAGAAGCGAAAGTCTCATTAGAAAAAGCAGAAGATGCTTTCTCTAAGGCACTACAAGATCATAATCTGTCGTTAACGGCTTATCAGGAAGCTATCCATCAGGTCAATGCATTAAGTCAGTATCGTAAAAATGTCGAACATTATCATCAGGAAGTCGCTGGGGCTAGTCGAGTTGTGGAAAACTTAGCCGAACAGTTAGGTGATCAGCATGAATTGATCGACTTAAGTGCACTTAAGGAAACACTAGGCGAACTGAAAGTGGAAAAGAATCAGCGTGATGATGCCTTGAGCCATTTACATTATCGTCTCAAAGAAGTGCGTAAAGGCTTAAAAGAGATCCAGACGATTGCGGTCGCTTATAAGAAGGATATGAAAGAACAGGTCACTTATCATAATCTTGACTTTGTCATTAGCGGGAAGACCACTTCCAAGATGTCCTTTGAACGTTATGTCTTAGCCGCTTATTTTGAAATGATCTTACGCTATGCCAATGAGGAATTAAAACAGTTAAGTGAAGGCCGTTATGAATTCGTCCGTCGTCGTGAGGCTAAAGGCAATGCCGGCGCTGGCTTAGACTTAGATATTCTAGATTATGAAACAGGGGCAATGCGTGATGTGAAGTCTTTATCTGGTGGGGAGAAGTTTAAAGCCTCCTTATCATTAGCCTTAGGCTTATCGAATATGATCCAGTCAATGGCTGGTGGTATTGAATTAAATGCCTTGTTTATCGATGAAGGCTTTGGCACTCTTGATCATGAATCCATTGAAACAGCTATGGATGTACTGATCTCAATGAAATCAGAGAATAAAGTCATCGGCATCATCTCTCATGTCGATACCTTAAAGGATCGTATCGATGCGATGATCACTGTCACAAGAGGACGTAATGGCTCTCATCTGAAAGTGACTTATTAATAAGTTATTCTTTATATTTCACCATTTTTTGTATATAATAACTTCGTTAAACGAAAGGGGTATAAAGATATGGCAAAAAATATTAAAAATGATGCCATTACATCAAGAGATGAAGACTTTGCGCAGTGGTATACAGATGTCTGCCGCAAAGCAGAACTTATGGATTACTCTAGTGTAAAAGGCTTCATCATTTATCGCCCATATAGCTATGCAATGTGGGAATTGATCCAGCAGTTTATGGATCGTCGATTCAAGGAAACAGGACATGAAAATGTTTATATGCCAATGTTAATTCCTGAATCACTCTTACAGAAAGAAAAAGATCACGTCGAAGGCTTTGCACCTGAATGTGCCATTGTCACACGTGGTGGTCAGAATGAATTAGAAGATCCTCTGATCATTCGTCCAACAAGTGAAACATTATTCAGTGAACACTATGCCAAGATCGTGAAATCTTATCGTGATCTACCTAAGAAATATAATCAGTGGTGTTCTGTTGTCCGCTGGGAAAAGACGACACGTCCTTTCTTAAGAGGCTCAGAATTCTTATGGCAGGAAGGTCATACTGTTCATGCAAGTGAAGAAGAAGCACGTGCAGAAACATTACAGATGCGTGATATCTATGTCGAAACGTGTCGTGACCTTTTAGCAATCCCAGTCATCACTGGTCGTAAGACAGAAAAAGAAAAGTTTGCCGGTGCTGAAGAAACGTATACGATTGAAGCCTTAATGCATGATGGTAAAGTTTTACAGTCAGGAACGTCTCATTACTTTGGTCAGGGCTTCGCCAAAGCTTTTGATATCAAGTTCTTAGACAAAGACGGTAAACAGAAATATATCTATCAGACATCATGGGGTGTTTCAACCCGTTTACTTGGGGCCATCATCATGGTTCATGGTGATGACAATGGTCTTGTTTTACCACCAAGAGTAGCGCCTACTCAGGTCGTCATCGTCCCAATCATGCAGAAGAAGGCCGGTGTCTTAGACAAGGCTGATGAAATTGCGAAAGCATTAAAGGCTAAAGGCATCAGAGTCAAAGTGGATGATTCTGATAAGTCTCCAGGATGGAAGTTCTCTGAAGCAGAAATGCGTGGCATTCCAGTTCGTATTGAAGTCGGTCCTAGAGATATTGAAAACAATCAGTGCGTGGTCGCTAAACGTAATGATGGTGAAAAGATCACGATGCCTTTAGATGATCATTTACCTCAGGCCATCTTAGACTTAATGGATACGATTCATAATGAAATGTATGCCAATGCACAGGAACATTTAAAAGCACACATTACAGAATCTACTGATTTTAACGAATTTGGTAAGATCTTAGATGAAAAAGGCGGTTATGTGAAGACTTACTGGTGTGGTGATCAGGACTGTGAAATGAAAGTCAAAGATGTTTACCAGGCCACTTCTAGATGTTATGAACCTGATGAAGCAGGCGAAGATGCCGTTTGTCCATGTTGCGGGAAAAAGGCAAAACATATCATCTACTACGCAAGAGCCTATTAATCCATTCAAGCGAGCGAAAGCTCGCTTTTCTTG
>ONFH01000199.1 GCA_900317015.1 uncultured Erysipelotrichaceae bacterium
AATGAAATTAGAAAGAAAAGAAAGGTGGGTCGCGTATGAGTGCATTGGAATTACAGCGAAAAGTAATTGATGAAGAATTAGACAAGGCTAAAGAAGATTTAGCTCGAAACAAAATTGATGAGGCCCGTTTTAATGAAATTAAAGAATCTTACAAACAGGCAGATATGTATCTGAAAAATTTCGGAGAATAGGCTAGATTGGAGGGACGAAAGAGCCCTCTTTTTTCATGCATTTTTCTAGGAAAAGAATTGATTGTATGGTATATTTCTAACGGTGAAAAAACATGTGGAAAATTGGAAATGTAGAAATAGATCATCAAATTGTCTTAGCTCCGATGGCCGGCATTACGAATGTCGCCTATCGTAAATTAGTGAAGGAATTTGGTGCTGGCCTTGTTGTTTCGGAAATGGTCAGTGATAAAGCATTATGTTATGGCAATCAAAAGACGATCGATATGTTAAAAGTTGATGCCGATGAACATCCAGTCTCTATCCAGATCTTTGGTGGAGAAGTCGAGTCTATGGCAACGGCGGCAAAGTTTGTCGAGGAACATAGTCAATGTGATATAATCGATATCAACATGGGCTGTCCTGTCAATAAAGTCTTAAAGGCGCATGCCGGCAGTGACTTGATGCGTGATCCTGAACGTGCTTATGCAATTGCCAAAGCAGTCGTCGAGGCAGTAGATCTGCCGGTCACAGTCAAGATGCGTATTGGTTTTGATTTTGATCATATCAATTGTGTAGAGATGGCCAAGCTGATGGAAAAAGCAGGTGTGAGTGCGATTGCCGTACATGGACGTACGCGTTCTCAGTTCTATGAAGGGAAAGCCGATTGGTCTTATATCAAGCAAGTCAAAGAGGCGGTCTCAATTCCTGTCATTGGCAATGGTGATGTGAGAACTCCCGAAGATGCCAAAAGAATGTTAGAGGAAACAGGCTGTGATGCCGTCATGGTGGGACGTGCTGTTTTAGGAAACCCATGGCTCATCAATCGAATGATCACTTATTTAGAGACAAATGAAGATCCTGGTGATCCTGATATCCCTGAACGTTTTGCTTTATGTAAGCAGCATGCCTCAAAACTGATCACATTAATGGGGGAACGCAATGCGATGAGAGAAATGCGTTCACATGCGCCATGGTATATTAAAGGATTACATGGCAGTGCAAAAATAAAGAATGCTTTAACAAAGGTCAATACCTATGATGAAATGGTAGAGATCTTAGATGATTATGAAAAGAATATTGAAGATTATTTAGAAAGGAAGTAAGACTATGGAATTTCATTATCGTAATAGGGGAACTTGTTCAACGGTCTGTCATTTTGATATAGAGGATGGCAAGCTTCATCACGTTAAATTTGAAAATGGCTGTGAGGGCAATTTAAAGGCAATCGGTCGTTTAGTCGAAGGCAGAGATGCGAAAGAAGTCGTCCAAATTTTAAAAGGCAATGACTGTCGTGGTCGTGGCACATCTTGTGCCGATCAGCTTGCTCGTCATATTGAAGAAGCTTTAACAAAGATGTAGGAAGAGCCTACATCTTTTTATGTTAGAATAAAAGTGGGTGATAGAAATGAAGAAACTTGTAATCGTATTATGTTTATTTTTGACATTTGGAATCACGAATGTTCAGGCAAAAAGTGAAAACGTCAGACTTTCCAAGTGGTATTTTCGAAAGACTGGCGAAGCAAAATATGCTTTTCGTTTAAAACAAGGGGCTAAGGTTCGTGTTTCCTGGGAAATAAAAGATCATAATAAAAAAGAAAAAGCATGGCTTTATGGTGTGGATGCGAAAGCCTATCCTTTAAAAGGTCATTACTATAAGAACTATTATGGCAAACATGTTTACCGTGCTTATGTCTATCTAAAAGCTGGACATTATGCTTTAAAGTTTAAGCATGATAAAGGTGAAGGAAAGAACATTGCCTTTAAGATTCGTCCATTCTATGTTTATGAAACATTGAAAGGTTATGATAATACACCAAAGCATGCTCATAAGCTCGTCTTTTCTAAACGCTATGATGGACTACTTGGTGCCAATGATCATACTGATCTTTATACCTTCACATTAAAAAAGAAGACGCGCATTAAGTTAGATTATTATTTTGCGACAAAGTCAACTTACTATATTACGGTCGATCATATGGATCGTACGATCCTCTTTGAACCACAGAAGGATGATACGCCATATCATACGTTCCCTAAAGGACATTATTTAATTGAGATCGTTCTGCAGCATGGTCGTCGCACATATGGTGGTGCTATTTATCATTTTACCTTAAGTAAAGCGTAGGTGGTGTTATGATCCTCAATACTGGAAATCGTACAGATATTCCTGCTTATTATGGGAAATGGTTTGCCAATCGTTTAAAAGAGGGCTACGTCTTCTCTCGTAATCCTTATAATCCCCAACTGATCAAAAAATATATCTTAGATCCAAAGGTCGTGGATGTCATTGCTTTTTGTAGCAAGAATCCACTGCCTTTTCTTCAATATATGCCTTTGTTAAAAGAATATCGGGTCTATTTTCAAGTGACGATCACGCCTTATGATACACGCATTGAACCCCATGTTCCTAATAAGAACAGAGTCATCGATGGAGTCAAAGCATTAAGTGGGATGATCGGCTCTTCAGCCATTGCCTGGCGTTATGATCCCATCTTGATCGATGATTATTATACCGTTGATTATCATATCCATATCTTTGAAGAGATGTGTAAAAGACTCAGCGGTTATGTCGATGTTGTGATCATCAGCTTTATTGATCTATACCGAAAAACAAGAAAGAACTTTCCCCATATTCGGGAAGTGACCTTAAAAGAGCAGCATCTTTTAGCAGTAGCCTTTAAAGAGATTGCACAAGAATATGGACTTCATTTAAAAATATGTCTGGAAGATTCACAGGATCTAAGACATCTTGGGATTGATGTGAATGGCTGTATGACTAAAGAAACATTAGAAAAAGCTTTCCATATTACTTTAAATGTTCCCCATTTAAATCAAGCGAGAGAAGGCTGTTCCTGTCTTTTAAATAATGATATTGGTTTTTACAACAGCTGTCCTCATGGATGCTTGTATTGTTACGCAAATGAAGATCAAGACGAAGTTATGAGAAACATCAAGAGGCATGATCCAAACTCTCCATTATTAATCGGTCATGTCCATGAAGATGACATCATTAAAGAAGCAAAGCAGGAAAGTTATATCGAACCACAGTTATCCATCTTTGATTTTTAAAGAAATACAATATCCTTATCAAAACAAAATAGAAAACGTTATAATAAGAAGTAGGAGAGTGATCGAAATGAGTATTGTTTATACAATGACGGTTCCCCATCCTCCTCTTATTATTCCGGAAGTAGGACACGGTGAGGAACATGGCATTCAGAAGACCGTCGACAGCTATCATGCGGTCATGAAAAAAGCTGCTTCTTATCATCCTGATACGGTCATTATTATTAGTCCCCATTCTACAATGTATGCCGACTACATTCATATTTCACCAGGTAAAAAGGCGCATGGCGACTTTGGTTCCTTTAGAGCCGGTCAGGTCAAGATCAGCTGTAACTATGATGAAGAATTTGTCGAACATTTATGCCAGCTTTGTGATACCCATAATATTTCAGCTGGTACATTAGGTGGCATGAGAGCCTTAGATCATGGCACGATGATTCCACTTTATTTCTTACAGCGGTATGATACTGATTTTAAAGTCGTTCGTATTGGCATCTCTGGTCTTGCTTATCTTGAACATTATCGTTTAGGACAGATGATCAATCAGACCGCTGAAGACTTAGGTCGTAAAGTCGTCATCATTGCCAGTGGTGATCTGTCGCATAAATTAAAAGAAGACGGTCCTTATGGCTTTGCAAAAGAAGGACCAGAATTCGACCAGGAAGTCATGACATACTTAAGAACTGCAGACTTCTATAAGCTGTTAACTTTTGATTATGATTTCTGTGAAAGTGCAGCAGAATGTGGTCTACGTTCCTTCCAAATCATGGCAGGTGCTTTAGATGGCAAAGATGTTTCACCACATCAGTATTCTTATGAAGGACCATTTGGCGTTGGCTATGGTGTTTGTGATTTTGAAGTCGGACCTGAAGATCAAGAACGATTATTAGGTAAGAAACTTGAAAAGCATGATGAAGATGTTTTAAAAGACATTCGTGCTCATGAAGATCCTTATGTTCGTTTAGCAAGAGCAACGGTCGAAAGTTATATCAAAGCTCATAAG
>ONFH01000040.1 GCA_900317015.1 uncultured Erysipelotrichaceae bacterium
CGACCGTTGTCGTCTTACGCTACATGGCGTGGCAGAGATACCACTTCCATTGGGCGAAGCACAATGGGAGTGGAGAATTCATTGCCACTTATGATACCGAAGCGAAGCTAAGAAAGAAAGGTTACTATTTCTATGACGACCATGAAGTCATGACGGTCGACGATTTAGAAACAGAATTCAATAAGATGTATGGTGATGCCTTAGATGCTTACGATTCAGTGAATTCGATCGAAGATCAAATTGAAGAATTAAATGAAAAGAAGAAGGATCTGAATAAGGAACGTAAGACGGATGAAATCACTAAATATAAGTTATTGATCAAACAATGTGATGAGTCCATTGCGTCAAATCAAAGCGTCATTGATTTCAATACGAAAAAGAGAGATGAATGGCAGGCCAAATATGATGCATTAGGCTAATGGATCACAAGTGGATGAACATAAGGACAGCTTCGGCTGTTTTTTTGGTACCTGAAGGAAGTAGGAATAAGGTTCTTCAAGAATATCACGTGTACAAATAGAGAATAATTGATATAATAAACATTGAATTTTAGGAAAAGAGGAGTTTGTGAAGATGCATTTAGAAAATATGAAAAAGATCATGATCAGTGGTCTACTGACATTCAGTACGGCTTCTAGTTTACCAATGGTCATGATGAATCCTGTTCATGCCGAAGGAGAAGCAACACAGGTCAATACCTGGGGTGAAGAAAATGGTGCCAAAGTTTATTACGGTGCTGATGGTCAGAAAGTGACTGGTGCTGTAAAGATCGGTGATACATACTATGGCTTTAAAGCTGATGGCACATTAGACAGCAAGGGCTTTAAGACATATGGGACAAAGAATTATTATGTAAACAATGATGGCACACTTGCTAAAGGCTGGCAGGCCATTGGCAACTATGCTTATTATTTCTCTAAGACGGATGCCACTCGTGTTTATAACAAGAAAGTAAAATATTTAAAGATTGGTAAATCAGGACGTTTAGGCAAAGCGTATGCCCAGGCCATCCGTTTAATGAATAAGAATGGCTGGACTTTAAAGAAAGCTTTTCACTATTCTGCACACTTAAAGTTTGCCAATAAGAATTTACGTCGTAAGACACCAGAAGCTTATGCCACAATTGGCTTCTCTAAGAAAGCGGGTAACTGTTTCGTTATGGCTGCCACTTTCTATGTTCAGGCAAAGTTATTAGGTTATAATGTGCATCAGGTCTCTGGTTATGTCGGTGCTTCCAAGGCACAGCACTCTTGGTGCTATATTACGCAAAAGGGTAAGAAATGGTTATATGATCCTGATGTCACAAATGAATTCAAGCGTCCAGGCTATCATTTCCGTGAAGGTGCAAAAGGCACTTTAAAATACCAGAAAAGTGGTCGTAAATTATTAGGATAAAAGAGAAGATGCAGGCATGATGTTCATGCCATGCATTTTTTCCTTTTAAGAAATACTAAGTTGAATAAAGGAGAAATCTCATGGGGGAAATTTTAGCAGTTGGTCTAGGCGGGATGCTTGGATCGATCTTACGTTATTTAATTGGTTTGATTCCAGTAGGGAAGATGAACTTTCCTATTAAGACGTTTGTGATCAATGCTGTCGGGGCATTTGTGATCGGGATGGTTGCTGCCTATAGCTTAAAGCATAGTTCATTAGATCCAAAGATCGTCTTATTTTTGAAAGTCGGCATTTGTGGTGGCTTTACGACGTTTTCATCTTATGCCTTAGAAACGACAGATCTTATTAAGTCAGGACATATGACATTAGGTCTGCTTTATGTCATTGTCAGTATCATTTTAGGTGTCTTCGCAGTCATGGCTGGGGAATGGATGATCAATCATTAAGAATGGAGAATGAAGCATTTGTTTGTTTCATTCTTTTTTTGTAAGTTGTATAATACCTATAAGCAGTAGGGTTATACCCTATTTAAAGGAGGATATACATTGATGAAAGATGAAACAAAGTGCCTGCATTCTGGGTACCATCCAAAAAATTCTGAACCAGGTGTGATGCCGATCGTTCAGAGTACGACTTATAGATTTGATTCGACAGAAGACATTGCAGCAGTGTTTGATGATCCAACAAAAGCCTTGATCTATTCCCGTTTTGGTAATCCAACCGTTATGGCGGTCGAAGAAAAGATCAGTGATCTTGAAGGTGGCGTTGGCGCTATGTGTACGACCAGTGGTCAGGCTGCTAACTTACTTGCCATCTTAAATATTTGTAAAGCCGGGGACCATATCGTCTCATCACCAGAGATCTATGGCGGCACGATCAACTTATTTGCGATCACGTTAAAGCGTTTAGGCATCGAAACTTCATTTACCAATGAAGATATGACGGATGAAGAGATCGAAGCTTTGATTCAGCCAAATACCAAAGCTTTCTTTGGGGAAACAATCGCCAATCCAGCTTTAGCTGTCTTTGATATTGAAAGATATGCGAAGATCGCTCATAAGCATGGTCTTCCATTAATTGTCGATAATACATTTGCCACACCGATCTTATGTAAACCATTTGAATATGGCTGTGATATCGTCACACATTCGACATCTAAGTATATGGACGGTCATGCCTTACAGACTGGCGGTGTCATTGTCGACAGCGGTAACTTCCCATGGGATAATGGGAAATTCCCAGAAATGACAGAACCAGATCCATCTTATCATGGCATTTCATATACAAAGCAGTATGGCAAGGCTGCTTATATCATCAAAGCCCGTATGCAGTTAATGCGTGACTTTGGCTGTTACCCAAGTGCTCATAGTGCTTTCTTATTAAACTTAGGACTTGAGACATTAGCCGTTCGTATGAAACAGTATTGTGAAAATGCCTTAAAAGTTGCAGAATACTTGAAAACTTGTCCCTATGTTGAAAAGGTCGAGTATCCAGGCTTACCAGGTGATCATTACTATGACTTAGCGCAGAAGTATTTAAAGGATGGGGCATCTGGTGTCATTTCCATCGTCGTCAAAGGCGGTAAGGAAAATGCCATGACGTTCATGAATCATGTCAAATTAGCTTGTAATGAAGTGCATGTAGCCGATATTCGTACGTGTGTCTTACATCCAGCCAGTGAAACGCATCGTCAGTTGACGGATGAACAGTTAGTGGCAGCAGGTATTGAACCAGGCATGGTCCGTGTCTCTGTAGGTCTAGAAAACGTCGATGATATTATCGCTGACTTAGATCAGGCCTTCTCTTATATCAAATAATTCGTAAAGAGTTCAGTTGAATCTGAGCTCTTTTTTGTTAAAAATGACAAGAAATACGCGAATTGTGACATTTTTTGTTTATTCCCTCAGCTTTGTTTTATACTGCAAGCGTGGGAGGAATGAACATGAAGAAGATGAAAAATGGATTATGGGTACTAGGCATCGTTCTTGCTTGTATCGTAAGTTTAATGGTCATGTTTCGTATGACACTTGATCTCATGATCAGGATCATTGCATTATAGTATGGATGAATCTCTCCTTTTTTGATAGAATGGGAGACAAGGAGAGAGACGCATGAAGTGTTATAATTGTGGAAAAACGATCAGTCGCAGTCATCCTTACTGTGAATACTGCGGCGTGCTTGTTCAACCAACCAATAAGCTCATTGAAGCCTGTGCTTTAGGGAATAAGAAAGCCATTGCGCAGCTTTATAAGATCTCTTACTTGAAGATCTATACCGAGCTTTTAATTGTTGGGGTGGGACGTGAAGAAGGCAAGAGACTCATCAATCATGCTTTTCGACAAGTCTTAAAAGAGCTGATCATCCGTGAGGATGTCAGTCACTTTGATCAGCTGATCCGCATTGTCTCAAGAAAAGTTGGGAGAAAATATCTTGAGCACTTTCATTTAGAACCTTTAGAGCAGCCTTATGAGGATGTCTACTTTAAGGTCACGGATGAGATGATCGAAGATCTCTTTGTCTATTTACAAAAGCGTAAGCCGGTCACGTTGACAAGAAAGAAAGCAAAACGGAAACATCATCAATGGACCAAGCAGGATTTCATTCAGCTTGGAATCATCGGTGGGGTGATCGTGGTGATCATCATTGCCACAAGTATCGTGAAATTCAGAAATGATGCGTCCAATAATGACAAACGGATCGAAACTTATGTGACCGTCGTCAAACAGTATGAAAAGGGCATGAAAGAAGTCAATAAGACCAATGCCCCAGCCAATTTAGAGACGAACTATCCGTTATGTGCTGATGCCATTTCAATGGCGTATTCACATAGTGTGAAAACAAAGAACTTAAGATGTGATATTGATGATGTGGATGGGGATGGTCATGAAGATCTGCTTTTAGGCTATCTTTCTCATAAGCAGATGGTGATCACTGGTCTTTATATGAATAACGATGTCAGTGAGAATGCGACCAATACCGAAGCCATTACCGCCACAACACAGAAACTGATCATTACCGAAGATCATCAGGTCCTGCGCAGTGACAGTGGCACATATCATGTCCTAAGCCTCAATGGCAAAAATCAGTATGAGATCAAGTCGACGATCACTGATATTCATACGTATCTTGAAGAATGTAATACGTCTAAACTTGACCTTACAGGGATGAGCATTTCCGCTTTTACAAGCAAATATGGAAACTAACGGCAGAGCAATCTGTCGTTTTATTGTTAAAAATGACAAATAACATGTCAAAAATGACAATCTGGCATGAGATCCTGTCATTTTTGGTAAAATAGGGGCAATCAAGACCACTCAAAGAGGAAGGGGATGCTTATGAAGTGCTATCGATGTGGGCGGACGATCCCAGAGTCTTTGGATCATTGTATTTACTGTGAGGCAAAATTAAAGCCAGATCTTGCCCTGATCAAACAGGCTTTAAAAGATGATCTCGCATTAACTGAGCTGTATCAAATGCTTTGCTTACGTTTTTATAATCATTTCTTAAAATGCGGAATCAAACAGGAGACCGTGCCCCAATTGACTCAAACGGCTTTTCTTCATTTATTAGATCATATACGTGAAGTGAACGATGAAGCATCATTTGAAACATTA
>ONFH01000134.1 GCA_900317015.1 uncultured Erysipelotrichaceae bacterium
ACGATGATGATGGAAGCGACCCATGGCTTTGATATCGGCTTTGGGACGACCAAGAATTTCGAGGAACATTTACGAGAAAATAATATTGATCTTGAAGAACTGATCCGTCATATCCCTGGTGGTGTCGCCTTATTTACAGTCGAGGACTGTATCTATCCAGTTTATGTCTCCAAGACGTTAACACAGGTCTTTGGTTATAGTGAAAAAGAATACTTAAAACTTGTCAGTGAGAAAAATTGCTTTGGGGCGTATGAGGAGGACAGCGAAATGGTCCGCACGAAAGTCAGAAGTGCCGTTGAATCAGGAAAGAGCTATCAGGTGGCCTATCGTGCACAACGTAAAGATGGTAAAATCATCTGGATCTATGAACAGGGCAGTCAGATCGGCACCCGTAATGGACGTCCATTACTGCTTTCGGTGTTCCAGAATCTCTCAAATGCAGGACAAGTATTCAACTATATCATGGGGTAAACACAGGAAGGTCTGATCGTCCGTGAATGCAGAACACATCATATCATGTATTATAATCAAGCCATCACTTCACTCTTAGAATCAGTAGAACCACATGCTTCTGTTGAAGCACTGAGTGAAACGCTCTTGAAAGGTCATTCTGATGGGGATGTCTTTGATCTTCGTTATGCCAGCCGTTATTTAAAGGTCCGCATTCGTAAGACCGACTGGTATGGTCGAGACAGTGAACTCTGTTACCTTGTCGATTATACGATGCAGCATAAGAAAGTTCTGAGTTTGCAGGAGATCTTATCACATGTACCAGCCGGCATCGCCTTATACGAAGTTGATCAAAATAATGAAGTCAAGTGCACATATTTAAGTGAGCAGGCGAGGAAGCATTGTCATATTGCCTACACCGATATGGATTCCTTTGAGGCATTGATGAGCGTCGTTCATCCTGAGGAACGGGAAATGGCCGCCAAGAGCATCGGCCATGCCATCGTTTCTCGACAGCCATTAGATATTGAGTTACGAGTGATCGACTTTGATGGCAAGGTCTATTGGGATCGTCTAGAACTTGAATCGCATGTGCAGGACGATGGGCACTACTATATTTATGGGGTCTTTACCGATATTACTGAAGTGCATAAGCGTCGTGAACAGCTGGAGGTCTTATCCCAAAGTGATGAACTGACCGGCTTACGCAACCGCTATGCTTTAAGATATGATTTTGATCTCTTTGTTCAACAGAACCTCACAGTCATGATGCTGGATGTCGATCATTTCAAAGCATTTAATGATCATTTTGGTCATGAAATTGGCGACAAGGTCATGAAGGCCTGTGGTCAGGCAGTTCGTGAAGAATTTGGTAACTGTTACTGTTACCGCTACGGTGGCGATGAAATCATGATCATCTCCTTAAGTGATGATTATGATCTGATGCAGGTCCGCTTTGATCAAATGATGCAGACCCTTGAAGAAATCTGTGCCGAAAGATCCATTCCGAGTGTGATCTTCAGCTGTGGCATCGCTCATGGCTACTGTGAAAATGGGGAAGCGGTCAGGGAATGCTTTAGACGCGCCGATCGTCTGGTGTATATCAATAAAGCGGAACATCATGCCGCTGAAAAAGAACTTAGAAATGAAGATGGTGCTTAAACGCATCATCTTTTTGCTAGAGGCTAAGAATGAATGTTAAAAAACATTAAAATGGATCATTCATTTCATTTTATGTAAAGGTGGTAAAATGTTTTTTAGGGAGTTGGGAATGTATGATGAAAAAATCAAAGATCTTTTCTTGTACGGTGATTTAAACCCGCCGATTATGAGCATATTATAGAGGAGAACAGAGAAGGCAATCGCAGATTTATTCGTCAATGTGTCCGCTGCCTTTACAGGACTGATCCTTTGCACATTTTTGAAATCGTCAGCTGTTATTAACAACCGTTTCATTGATCCTGGCGCTTTGGCAGATTCACTTTTGTTAAAAGCGCTTATTCGTATCCTGACTAAGAAAGATCCACGTCTGATCTTACCTTTATGTTGCTGGGGTATGGCTTGGCCATGATGCTTTCCATTCATCATTCTAATATGGTCGCCGTGACGATCATTGTCGTCTTAGTGATTCTGCCGGTGATCTTCATTGATGCGCCATTACGCACTGACGGCGTCACAATCATTGTGGCCATCTGCTGCATTGTGACCACAAAATATTATAAGTAGCCACAAGTCTATAGGGCGGATCTCTATAACATCATCACGTTTTCGGCAATTTCATTTGGCGTTCGGTATGCCACTGTGAAGCCAAGATTTTTGCGCTTGTTAAGTGCATATAAATGAAACGTTTAAGGGAAAGCCTCTGGCAATGGACGTTCATAATGGTAATAAATAGGAAATGGATCTTGCAAAAGCAAATGAAGACAATCGATCGTGGCCGTCTATGTCGATGTAAATGGGTTACATGAACACAATAACGAAAAAGGGCATGATGTCAGTAATGAAATGCTAAAAATGGTGGCTGGCATGTTAAAGAACGACTTTGGCTATAAACATACATATCGCTTAGGCGGTGATGAATTCCAAGATGTGAGTGCCAATGGCCTTACCAATGTTCATAAGGCGATGGAAGCCATTGATCATCAGCTTCAAAAACAGGATGATCATATGTCCTATTCCTTAGCACAAGAAAGAGCTGGAGAGGCCGTTATGAAACAGGCAAAGAGGCAATGCATATCCATAAAAGAGCTGACGACTTAGATGCAGGACATGATCGACAAGATGATGGTAGAGTGTAAGCTCTTTTTAGATAAAAATGATTGCGCATGTCTCTTGAAAGAATGGAAACCCTTTCCAAAGCTTACTATTTTGATTATAATGAGAGTAGTGTTTGATGTGTGTAAGGAGGATTGAAGACATGAAAGGTGTCGATACACAAAAATCGAAGATCCGTCATCAAGTGTTTACGGAAATTGCTCGTTTAGCCTATGAAGGAGGAGGTCCAGAATTAATTGATGAACTTCCTTATAAAATTGTTCCAGGGGAAATTGCGACTTATCGTGATTCTATTTTCCTAGAACGTGCGATCGTCGGAGAACGTTTAAGAGCAGCCATGGGGCTTTCATTACAGTCCATGACTGAACATCAGACTTTCTCTCAGGGCGTTGATGAAAGTATGATCGCCGAAAAGTACTATGAACCACCACTTATTGATATTATTAAATTTGCCTGCCATAAATGTCCAGAAAACCGTGTCATTGTCACGGACTGCTGCCAGGGCTGCTTAGAACACCCTTGTGTAGAAGTTTGTCCAAAAGGTGCCGTTTCCATCATTGATGGGAAGTCTCATATTGATCAGGACAAATGTATTAAATGTGGTATGTGCATGAGAGCCTGCCAGTATTCTGCCATTATCAAACAGGAAAGACCTTGTGCCAAAGCCTGTGGTGTCAATGCGATTCATTCTGATGAATATGGTCGTGCCGATATTGATCAGGATAAATGTGTAGCTTGCGGAATGTGCTTACAGAGCTGTCCATTTGCGGCGATCGTAGATAAAGGTCAGATCTATCAGACGATCAAAGCCACTCAAGGCAAAGATCCTGTGTATGCGATCGTGGCTCCAGCCATTGCCGGTCAGTTCGGTAAGGAATTAACGAATGAAAGAATGCGTGAAGCTTTCCAGAAATTAGGCTTTACCGATGTTCTTGAAGTCGCTATGGGCGCTGACTTATGTACCGTTGAAGAAGCTCATGACTTCTTAAAAGAAGTCCCAGAAAAGTTAGATTTTATGGGCACATCTTGTTGCCCAGCATGGGCAATGATGGCAAAGAAGAACTTCCCTAAGTATGCCGATAATATTTCCATGGCGTTAACGCCAATGGTCTTAACGGCTAGACTTTTGAAGAATTCTGAACCAGAATCAAAGATCTGCTTCATTGGTCCATGTTTATCAAAGAAACAGGAAGCTGCTCGTAAGAGTATTAAATCTTATGTTGACTTTACGTTAACATTCGAAGAAGTCGCTGGGATGTTTGAAGCCAAAGGTGTCGATTTCTCAGAAATCCCTGATGGTATGCCACTTGTTCAGGCTTCTACCGATGGTCGAGGCTTTGCGGCATCCGGTGGGGTTGCCGAAGCGGTTGCCAATGCCATTCGCGAAATTGATCCTGATCGTGAGATCAAGGTCGCAAAGGCTGAAGGTCTTGCCGACTGTAAGAAGATGATGCGTGATGCAACACGTGGCAAATATAATGGCTACTTACTTGAAGGCATGGCTTGTCCAGGCGGCTGTATCGGTGGTGCCGGGACGCTGCAGAATACAATGAAGTCAACACGTTCTTTAAAGCAGTACATGAAAGAAGCGAAGTTTGCAAGATCTATTGAATCAGACTTTACAAACTTAATTGAAGATCTTGAAAACTTCAGTGAAGAAGTTGTCGATGATTAATGAAGAAGGCTCTTAAACGGAGCCTTTTTTTAATGCCGGCATGAAAATAAGAAAAAAGATTTTACATGAGCAGACATTCTGCTAGAATTCATGAAGAAAGGACGTGATGAAAGTGAGAATGTACGTTTAATCATGTCGTTAAGACGACATGGACAAAACACAAAATTATATTTCATGGAGGAAACTATGTCGTTAATATCTATCAATCATTTATCTTTTTCCTATGAAAGCAATGTGGACGCTGTGTTTGATGATGTCAGCTTTGCTTTTGATACCAACTGGAAGTGTGGTCTTGTCGGCCGCAATGGCCGCGGCAAGACGACGCTCTTAAAATTATTAACTGGGGAATTAGATGATCAAGGGGCCATTACGCCACATCTTCCTTGTCATTATTTTCCCGATGAGATCAAAGATCCTACCAAGAAAACTATGGACATTATGCATGACGTCATGCCCCAGGCAGAAGACTGGGAGCTTCTCTGTGAAGCTTATGAATTAGGCTTAAACGACGAGGACTTAGAACGTTCCTTTGAGCTGTTGTCTTATGGTCAGCGTACGAAAGTTCTCATAGCAGCGTTGTTTGCTGGTGATCATCCTTATCTTTTGATCGATGAACCAACGAACCATCTCGATGCGGCCTCACGAGCAATGTTAGGGGAGTATCTGAAACGTAAGCGAGGGTTCTTGTTAATTTCCCATGATCGTCATTTGTTAGATCTCTGCTGCGACCATATCATTGCTTTAAATATGAATTCCATTGATGTCGTTAAGGGCAATTTTTCATCCTGGTATCATAATAAGACGCTCCAGAATGAAAACGAAAGACGAGAAAATGAAAAACTGAAAAAAGAAGTGAAACGTTTGAAACAGGCCTCAAAAAAGACGGCAGACTGGTCTGATGCAGTGGAAAAGACAAAAAATGGTGTTCGAAATTCCGGATTACGAGTGGACCGTGGCTTTGTTGGACATAAGGCGGCCAAGATGATGCAGCGTTCAAAGAATTATGAGCGTCGCATGAACCAGTCCATTGAGAAAGCTTCATCGTTAATGAAGGATGAAGAGGTCATGGAAGATCTTAAGCTGTCTCCTTTACATTTTTCTAGACCGTTAGTCAGTGCCAGTCATCTTGATCTGTTCTATGATCATGAAATTGCTCATGATCTCAATTTTACGATCGAAGATGGCGACCGCGTGGCTTTGATCGGCCGTAATGGCTGTGGCAAGTCTAGTCTGATGAAATGTCTTTTAGGTGAAGACGTCCATTATCGTGGTCGTTTAAGTGTCGCCAATATTAAGATCGCTTATGTCCCACAGGATGTCTCTACGATACGGGGAAGCTTTCAGGACTACGCCAAACATGTCGGCATTGATTTAAGTCAGTTTTTGACGATCTTAAGAAAAATGGGCTTTGAACGAGAGACGCTCAATCATGATGTCAGTGGTCTTAGTGAAGGGCAAAAAAAGAAGGCCGCCTTGGCGGCTTGTCTCTGTCAGGAGGCCCACCTTTATATTCTTGATGAGCCGATGAACTATCTTGATATTTATACCCGTATCCAGATCGAAGAGCTGATTCTAAAGTTTCAGCCAACGCTCTTATTTTGTGAACATGACGTCAGCTTTACTGACAAGATCAAGATGAAAGAGATCATTTTTTAAGTCAATGAAAGGCTTTACGCCCTCAAACAAACGGCGTTTGTAAAAAATTCATAGGACTTGTAAAAATCTCAATTTTGAGCTTAAAAAAATTTTCTTGTGTTTATCGTATAAAAATAATTTGTTTTATGAGAAACGGAAGAAAGAACGAAAAAAGTTTTTGATATTACACAATTTTAAAGGATAAATATCACAAATTGTGCTAAAATAAAATTGTAAATTTTTTAGGAGGCTTATTTTAAA
This sequence comes from uncultured Erysipelotrichaceae bacterium, assembly GCA_900317015.1. Taxonomy (GTDB): domain Bacteria; phylum Bacillota_I; class Bacilli_A; order Erysipelotrichales; family Coprobacillaceae; genus Intestinibaculum. Next base: position 6,296 of record ONFH01000134.1, read on the forward strand.
ATGAAAGAACTTACTTATGTAGTTGAAAACCCATTGGGTGTGCATGCTCGTCCAGCAGCATTGTTAGCACAGTTATGTGTATCATTAAAGAGTAACGTAACTCTTGAATGCAATGGTAAAACTGGTGCCGGCAATAATGTCTTAGACATCTTAGGTCTTGGCGCTAAGAAGGGTGACACATTAAAAGTAACTGCTGAAGGTGAAGATGAAGAAGCAGCAATCGCTCAGATCAGCGAATTATTACATGGTGAATTTTCTGAAAAGAAAGCAGTTGATCCACTTAAGGTCGCATTCTTCAACACAAAGGATTACGACCGTGTATTCTTTAGCGAATTAGCTAGAGAAAAGGGTCCTGGCACTTACAACTGTGACATCAAGTATTTCACAGTCCGTCTAACTGCTGAAACTGCTCCACTTGCTAAAGGTTACGATGCAGTATGTATCTTCGTAAACGATGAAGCACCAAGAGCTGTTGTTGAAACATTATCTGAATGCGGCGTTAAGTTGATCTTATTACGTTGCGCAGGCTTCAACAATGTAGACTTACAGGCAGCTAAAGAATGCGGCATCAAAGTTGTACGTGTTCCTGCTTACTCTCCATATGCAGTTGCAGAACATGCTATGGCAATCTTACAGGAAGCAAACAGACGTTTAGGTCGTGCTTATAACAAGGTAAGAGATAATAACTTTGCCTTATCTGGTTTATTAGGTGTTGACTTACATAATAAAGTCTGCGGTATCATGGGTACTGGTAAGATCGGTCAGTGCTTCGCTAGAATCGCTAAAGGTTATGGCATGACTGTACTTGGCTGGGATGCTTTCCCTAACAAGAAGTTAGAAGAAGAAGGTTTATTAACTTACGTTACTGAAGACGAATTATTAGAAAAAGCTGACTTGATCTCATTACATATGCCATTGATCATGGGTGAAGGCGGAACTTATCATAAGATCAACAAAGAAGCCATCGATAAGATGAAAGATGATGTTATGTTAGTTAACTCAGCTCGTGGACCTTTAATTGATACTGAAGCATTAATTGCAGCATTAAAGGATGGTAAATTCCATGCAGTTGCATTAGATGTATACGAAGGCGAAGATGCTAACGTTTATACAGACCGTTCTGATGAAAGATTACATAGCTCAATCACAGCTCGTTTAACTATGTTCCCTAACTTAGTATTAACTTCACATCAGGCATTCTTCACAAGAGAAGCATTACAGGCAATTGCGGTAACAACTATGGAAAATGCACGTAACTTCAACGAAGGCAATGACTTAGGCATGGCCGAAGTAAAAGCTAAATAATGAATTTATGTAGAACAGTTCTTCGGAGCTGTTCTTTTTTTGTGAAATTTAACATGATTTTTACATAAAAGGGACTAAAATAAATTTTATGTAAAGAAAAGTTAAGAAAATAAATAAAATTAACATAATCTTAACATAAACCTTACAAATCTAAGATATAATAAGACTGCCTAATAAATGTGAAAGGGTTTTAAGGTGAATGTTATGAGTTTTGTCAATGTAATCAACTTGCTTGGCGGACTCGGTTTATTCCTATTTGGTATGAATTACATGTCCGAGGGAATCAACCAGGTTGCCGGGGCAAGAATGAAGGACCTTCTTGAAAAACTTACACGTAATAAGTTCAAGGGGTTCCTGTTAGGTTTGCTCGTTACTTGTATCATCCAGTCTTCAAGTGCTACTACCGTTATGTGTATGGGGTTCTTGAATGCGGGAATCATGGACTTAGCGCAAGCGACCGGGGTCATTTTAGGGGCCCATATCGGTACAACGATCACGGCTGTCTTAATTGCCATCGATGTATCGGCGATCTCTACGCTATGTATCTTTATTGGTACCTGTCTTTGTCTATTCTCTAAGAAGCCGACAAAGGTCTATATCGGGCAAATTATCTTAGGTTTTGGTATTTTATTCTTTGGTTTGAAATACATGTCTGGTGATTCGGCCATGGGTGTCTTAAAAACAAGTGCTGCTTTTAAGAATTTTATCACACATGCGAATAATCCGATCATCGGTCTTGTCGTCGGGACGATCATGTGTGCGATCCTCCAGTCTTCAAGTGCTTCCATCGGTGTCTTACAGGTCTTAGCTTTACAGGGTTTAATGCCTATGAGCTTTGCGATTTATCTGATCATTGGTGTCAACGTTGGTTCGGCTATGCCTTTATTCTTATCATCAATTGGTGCAAAGACTGGGGCAAGAAGAGCAGCCATCGTTTACTTCATCTTCGATGTTGTCGGGATGATCATCTTCACACCAATCGCTTTACTTACGCCTTATACGTCATGGATCACGAGCTTAACAAGCAATGGTTCAGTACAGGTTGCCATCGGCCATATTATTTTCAAGGTCGTCACAGCACTTGTTTTATTACCATTCGTTAATCAGATCGTGGCCTTTGCGAGCCGTGTGATTCCACAGCGTGAACATGAATCAGACTTACGTTTCATGTATATCGATACGAAGTTAACAGATAATACATCTATCGTGACTCAGGTCGAACAGGAAACGATGCGTATGATCAGCTTAGTGCGTCAGAACTTTGTCGATGCCTGCGAAGGATTCATGAATAAGGATGTCTCGAAAGCCGCGACCATCAGGGGTCGAGAAGAAGTCATCAACTGGCTGAATGAAAATATTACGAACTTCATGATCACTGTGACGTCACGTCCATTACCAAATGCGAGTGCTGCTTATGTCGGACGTTTATTCCATGTTTTGATCGACTTGGAACGTATTGGTGACCATGCCATCAACATTCTTGAACGTACAGAATTAACGATCAACGATAATCTTGATTTCTCTGATTATTCTGTCGATGAATTCAGAGATCTTTATGACAATGTCATCGTTTTATTCGATGAATCCGTAAAGTCCTTACGTAAGGATAAGATCTTCGAAGAAGAAAAGGATGGCTTATTGAATTTACGTAACTTCATTCGTGATCTAAACGAAAAAGCCTTGGACAATCATATTGAACGTTTAAAAGAACACAAATGTCATACAGAATCCGGCGTTATCTTCACAAAGCTCTTACAGGATCTTGAAAGAGCAGGGGATCACTCTTACAATATTTCTAAAGCTGGACGTAATGACTTAGAATTAATGACGAACAGAAAGTTAGCTTAAGAAGAAGTACTGTGGTACTTCTTTTTCTTATCCATGAAGGTAAATTATGCCTAAAAATAGGAAGGAAAAGCTGCTTGCTTAATGAAAGCGCTAAGAATGAAATTTGCATAAATTAATGAGGTATTTTCCGTGACTTTTTCTAAAAAATATGTATTATTATAGAGCGAAGGGAGAATAACGGAGAATTACATGAATAAAAAAATTATCATACCATCTGCAATCGTAGTCGTTGCTGCTGTAGGTGTGATCGCCTTTAGCGTCAGCTATAAAAGCAGTCATACAAATAAATTCTATAACAATACAAAAATCGGCAATACAGATGTCAGCAATCTGACAGCACAACAGGCAACGGATAAACTCAATAAAGAGTTTGAAAAGAATACGCTTGTTTTAACAAAAAGTGGGAAAACAGTCGATACATTAAAAATCTATCAATATGCAAAATTATCAAGTGCTGCCTCTGTCAAAGAAGCATTAGAAGAACAGGAAAGCATGAATGTCATCAAAGCTTTAACTTCTCAAAAACAGTATGCTTATGGCAGCATCACATATAATGATCAGGACATCATTAAGCATGTGAAGAGTGCTCAGTATGTCAAAAGCAATGATTCCTCTAAGAATGCGAAAGTTTACTATGATACAAAGAATGGTCAATTAGTCTTACAGAAAGAACATCAGGGAACACAGTACAAGATGTCTAGCTTAACAAAAGCAATCGTCAATGCAGTTAAGAATGGTAAGACAAACTTAGAAATTGCCAATGTCGATTATTATATTAAGCCAACCCTTACATCAACAAGTGCTTCAATCAAGGATCAGTATAATCAGTTGAATAAGGTCGATAACCATACGATCACTTTAACAAGTAAAGGCAAGAAGTCAGTTGTTTTAGATGCGAAACGTTATATGAAATATGTCAAATATAATAAAGGCAAATTATCAGTTGATGAAACTTGGTTAAAACAGTACGCAACATCTTTAAATACAAACTTTGCGAGCCTTGGTAAAGCTATTAAATTTACGACTCCAGATGATCATAATACACATACTGCTACTGGTGGAACTTATGGTCTTGCAGTCAGCGTTGCAAAAGAAACAAAGCAGTTAAGCAAAGATATTCTCTCAGGTAAAGACGTTACACGTAAGGTCAATACTGCCATGAACGGTACTGATTACAAGAATGGTACATTCATCGTTGTCAGTATTCCTAATCAGGAAGTTCGTGCTTATAAAAATAATAAAAAGGTCTTAGATGCTTCAGTTGTCACTGGTAAAGCAGAAGCTGGTCGTCGTACGACATTAGGTGCATATTATATCTTCTATAAATCATCACCAGCAGTTTTACGTGGTCCAGGTTATGCGAGTCCAGTTTCATTCTTCGCTGCGTTCCATAATGGACAAGGTTTTCATAACGCTCCATGGCGTTCAAGCTTTGGTGGATCCATCTATATTTCAAACGGTTCCCATGGCTGTGTCAATATGACGTATGCCGATGCAGCAACGATCTACCGTAACTTTGGAATCGGGACCCCAGTTTTTGTAGTGAACGATTAAATATTGCATAATTAAATTAATATAGATTAAAGTAAATGTAGAGATTGTCGAGCATAATTGCCCATATCTCTGCATTTTTTCTTTTGATGAATCTACAATAAGAAAAGGAATCGCGGTGAAATGGAATAGAACTTAAAAATTGGCTTTAAATACATACAATAAGCATGGAATAGAATCTAAAATAGTCATTTTTGTTAGTGACAATAAGAATGGAATGGTAAAAATGATGCATTCTCTGACTGTTTTCGATTCATTGTGAAGCTACGAAATAAAATGACATAGAACTTTACTTCGTAATCAGGTCACTTACAATTTAAAATGACATAGAATTTACGAAATAACTGACGTTATTGTCTGAATCTACAAAATAAAGTGACATGGAAAGTGATGTTTTGATACTATTGTTTCTTGAATCTACAATTATTGTTGCAATAGGGCTAGTTGCAATAAAATCTCAAAGGATGAAAATACGAGTTGCAATTATTGTTGCAATGAGAAGGGCAGAGGTTATAGGAGATTTTGCTATGATGCCTACACCTCTGTTTTTTATTGGACGTTAGGATTTATTATAATTGAATCTACAATATAAAATGAGATAAAAATAAAATGAGATAGAATCAAGAGACGATAAAAAAGTGATGACAATCCTTATTGTATATTTTTGTCTATAATGTTCATTGCGATGGATACGATCATTGAAAAAAGCTTAATACAAAGGCGGATTGAATAAGAGGCATGTAATGAAAATATAATCAATGGACAATAAGAAATGTAATAGAAACAATTTGTAATGGAAGATTGATTTTTGAAAAAGTCACTGACAATAAGCGTGTCATGGAATATCAAAAACAAAAATATGCAACCTACAATAAGAAATGTCATAGAGTCTATTTACATGATGGTTGGAACTCATGCGGATCGACAAGATGATTTGAATGGATGAAGATGTTTATTTTTATTTTAGAGTTGACTTATAGAATGTTTTTGCTTTTAATTGAAAGACGAAAGAAAGAAATTACAAAATCAAAATTGCAAACTCGCATGAGCGTATGATGATCTAAGGAGGATTCAATAGTATGAGTAATGACTTTCAGTTTCGATTTGCGGAAAGAAAGGATGTGCCTCTTATTCTGCAGTTTATTAAAGAATTAGCCGATTATGAAAAGATGCTAGATGAGGTCGTTGCCGATGAAAAGACACTTGAGCATTGGATCTTTGATAAAAAGAAAGCAGAAGTGCTTTTTATTCTTAGTGATGATGGGAAAGAAGCAGGCTTTGCATTATTTTTCCATAATTTCTCGACTTTCCTTGGGAGAGCCGGGATTTATCTAGAAGACCTCTATGTAAAGCCAGAATATCGTGGGCATGGTTATGGGAAAGCGATTATAAAGAAGCTCGCCTCTCTTGCTGCTGAAAGAGGCTGTGGACGGTTAGAATGGTGGTGTCTGGATTGGAATCAGCCTAGTATCGACTTCTATCTTTCTCTAGGGGCTGAGCCAATGAGTGACTGGACGGTCTATCGTGTTGCAGGGGAAAATCTGACCAAACTTGCTTCATCCAAATAAACTTTCGTTGAAATAAGTCATAGAAAAACTTGCAGGCAGAAATGAAAATATCTGTCTGCTTTTTTAATGCCTGTTTATCGATTTAAGAAAAATAAAGGGACATTATGTTATAAAAAAGACAAATAATTGTAAAAATATGATATAGTATGCGAAAAGGAAGTGTTAAGAGTGGAAAGTGCAAAACAAGCTTATATCAATTTAATTGAGGAGATCTCTTTAAATGCCTGGCCATCCCATAAGATCGAACTTTATGATGGATGGCTTTTACGTTTTTCTCATAACTATACTCATCGTACCAATTCCATCCAGCAAGTTGGGGAGTCTCATATTTCTATTGAAGATAAGATCACCTATTGTGAAAGTGTCTACCGTAACTGGCATACACCAATCATCTTTAAGATCAGTCCTTTAGTAGATCCTGACTTTGATGAGCTGTTAGCCCATAAAGGTTATGAGATCGAACATATCACTGAGAATTTAGTAATGGATCTTAAAGACTATAATGAATATAAACCAGAACATGTCGAATATGAATTCTATGGACGTAATTCAGGACTTCCAAGTATTATGTCTTATCCAGATAATGTTATCGTCCAGTTACGTGATCGTATTACGGAAGAATGGATCAATGGTCTATTCTCATTAAATGGAACGACCAATCCAACATTGAGACGTATCGTTCCATCGATGTATCATGCCATTCCAAAGGAAACGATCGTCGCTCATATTGAAGTCAATGGCAAGATGGCGGCTTGTGGTCTTGGTATTCTTGACCGTGATCATGTGGGTGTTTATGCCATTTATGTGGATCCTTCATGTCGTCGCCGTCATTATGCCAAAAGTATTGTTTCGGCCATTATCACCCAGGCCCAAAAGAAAGGCTATCATCATGCCTATCTGCAGTGTGTGAAAGGAAACATTGGAGCGCGTAATCTTTATGAGAGCTTAGGCTTCCATCATTTATACAATTATTGGTTCAGAGTCAAACAGACAAATACTTTTTAAGGATTTTCCTTTTCTACTCATGTATAATAAAGATACGAGGTGATATTATGCAAACACTTTATCTTGATTGCGCAATGGGCGTAACCGGAGAACTGCTTGTTTCATCACTGCTTGATTGTTTTGATGATTCTAGAGAAGTTCTAGATGAATTAAATGCGCTTGATCTGCCAAGCATTTGTTATAGTGCAAAAACATTAGTGAAGGCTGGTATTCATGGCACGATGATCGAAATTGGCGTAGAAGCTGGTGAATGTGCCAAGGTCGTTGATCTGAATCAGATCCACCAGATGATCAACAGTCTTCCTTTAGAACAGGATCTTCTTGAACTGATCGCCAACGTAGAAAATATGATTGCCGATGCACAATCTAGAGTCGCTCGCTGTGATCCTTATGAACTCGAATTTAATAAAGCCGGTGTTCTCTATACGATCGCCGAAACTGCAGCTGTTGGCTATATGATCAACTTGCTTGAACCAGTCCATACTTTCTCAAGTGCTGTTGCGACAGGCTATGGTGTCCAAGGAAATCTGCCCGTTCCTTCTCCAGTGACAGCTTGTATCTTAGATGATCTGCCCATTCAAAGTGGTAAGCTAGAAGGGGAGATGACATCCTTTACTGGTGCTGCCATCTTAAAATCAGTGGCCGAAGACTATGGACCAATGCCAATTATCAAAGTCAAAAGAATCGGCTATGGTCTTCGTGATGTTGATGGACGTATGTATACGTGCTTACGCAGCGTCTTTGGTGACTTGCTTGATCAGGAAGATACGATCTATATTCATGTGAATGTCGATGAATTTAATAATAATGATCTTGGCTTTACTGTTGAACAGCTCAAGGATCTTGGCTGTGAGGAGATCACGTATATTCAGTCGGAACAATGCTTAAATGTGAAACTGTCTTCTCGCTTGTTTAAAGTTGTGGCTTCCTATTTGTTTGAAAACGAATCAATCAAGACCTTAAGAGTGAAATCTTACAGCTATCAGAATCATAAGAAGAAAGTGAGTACGATCTCTCGTGATGATGACTTAGGTACAGACCTATTGATCGCATCATGTAAGAAGGACGTCAAGACGATCATTCTTTAAAGCGATTTCTCAAAGAATCGCTTTTTCGTGCGATTGGCAGTTACAATCGTTCTTTATTGAGTAATGCCTTAGTCAAAGTATCCTTAGTGAAGGACTGGATGTAAGATAGCATGA
>ONFH01000173.1 GCA_900317015.1 uncultured Erysipelotrichaceae bacterium
GGTGATCATGAAATACCGTGAGAACATGCGATGAAAAATGAACAGATGACTTTGATGACCAAAAAGAAAATGGCGGAAGCCTTAGAAGAGATTATGAAACATAAAGATTTTAATAAAATCTCAGTCAAGGATATTACAGATGCGTGTGATATCTCCCGACCAACGTTTTATTATCATTTTCAGGATATTTACGAGTTGTTAGAATATGCCTTCAATGAAGAACTTATGGGGATCTTTGATCAGGCGCAGGTGGCTGATCTTTCTCAACGTCTTTCAATGACCTTATCTTTTGTCCTTGATCATAAGGAAATCTGCTTAAATGCCTACCATAATATTGGCTATGAAAAGCTGGAACATTATCTTTTCCCTTATACTGAGAAAATTGTAAAAGTAGTTATTGATGACTTTAATCAAGACGTTGGTGCTGATCGGGAGGCGACAGATTTTATCTTACGTTATCATTCCCATGCTTTTGTGGGACTGCTCATCGACTGGATGGAAGATGACTGCACAATGCCCGTTGATCAATTCGTGAAACGTTTTGATCTGATCATGGATGGTGCCATTTTAGAAGAACTGAAACGATTAGCATGAGCATTTATTAAACAAATAAGCAAATGTGCAAGATATCTTACACTTGCTTGTTTTTCTTTATTTTAGAAGGATCAGGACTTCTTTAAAATGAACGCAAAAGGAGCGTTTATTTATGAGAAGATTCTACCATTATGTGATTCGATTGAGATCGATCATCATGGCTGTGTTTATCGTTTTGACGATCATTTGTGCCATGGTCAAGCCACTTATTCAAGTGGATTATGATATGAATGATTATTTGCCCGAAGATACGGCCTCAACAGTGGCTCTAAAAAAGATGAAGAAGGAGTTTACCGGAGCCATCCCTAATGCCAGGGTCATGATCAAACATGTCAGTCAAAGCGAAGCTTTACAATATAAAGCAAAGCTAGAGAAGATCAAAGGCGTGGAAAGTGTTATGTGGCTTGATGATTATTTACAAAATTCTACCATTCCCGTTGATATGTATCCTTCCTCGATGAGAGAGTCCTATTACAAAAATGACAATGCTTTATTTACAGTGACTATTGATGAAGATCAGGAAAATGAGACCGTTGATCGTATTTATAAGCTGATCGGTACGAAAGGCTGCTTATCAGGTTCCGCTGTTTCAACAGCCGTTGCTACGAAAAGTACGGTCAGTCAGATCAAGATCATTACGGTCATTGCGATCGTTTTCTTAATTGTGATCCTGACGATCACGACGAATTCATGGCTTGAGCCATTGATCGTTTTGATCGGGCTGTTAGTCGCCATCATAATCAATGCTGGATCCAATATCATTTTTGGCAAGATCTCATTTGTCACCAATGCGGCTGGAAATATCTTACAGTTAGCCGTTTCATTAGATTATTCGGTGTTCTTGATCCATCGTTTTGAAGAATGCCGACAAAATAGTGAACCGAAAGAGGCAATGGAGAAGGCTTTATATTTTTCTACGTCTTCGATCCTATCAAGTGGATTAACGACCGTTATTGGTTTCCTGGCTTTAGTTTTGATGCAGTTTAAGATCGGACCGGATCTTGGTCTCGCTTTAGCAAAAGGCGTCGCCATCAGTTTATTGACGGTCTTCCTCTTTATGCCAGGACTTATCTTAAGCAGCTACAAGCTCCTAGAGAAGAGTGAGCATCGTTCATTTTTACCAAGCTTTAAAGGCTTAGGCAGACAGATCGTGAAGATCACGAAGCCGTTATGTCTTGTCTTTGTGTTAGCCATTGTGCCATGTTATATGATGAGCAATCACAATTCTTATTACTTTGGCTCTTCCCATATCTTTTCAAAGGGGACCCGTCTTGGCAATGATACGGCCGCTATTGAAAAGACCTTTGGTAAAAATGATACCTATGTCTTAATGGTCCCAGTAGGGGATCAGGCCAAAGAAAATATGTTACTAAAGGAATTAGAGAAGGAAAAAGCTATTTCAAGTGTCTTGTCCACGACATCTCTTTTAGGACCAAGCTTACCTGATTTCTTGTTGCCAAAAACATAGCAGAAAAAGCTCGTTTCAGATCATTATGAGAGAATGATCATTTCTGTCAAAGCGGATTATGAAGGGGAGAAGACATTCAAGCTTGTTAAAAAGATCAGACGTTTATCCCATAAGTATTATGGGTCAAAGTATAACTTAGCTGGCCAGGGCGTCAGTACATATGATCTGATGGATACGATCACGAAAGATATGGCCGTTGTTAATCTCATTGCGATTGGTGCTGTCTTTATAGTGCTGGTTCTGACATTACGGTCGATCTTACTTCCTGTGGTGCTTGTCGCAGCGATTGAAACGGCCATCTTTATCAATTTATCGATTCCATTCTTGGCTCATCGTTCAGTATTCTATATCGCTTATTTGATCATCAGTTCGGTCCAGCTGGGAGCGACAGTCGACTATGCGATTCTTTGGACAGAAAGATATCGAGAAAACAGAACTGCTAAGTTATCTGTTCAAGAAAGCATCGTTCAGACATGTTCAGATACGACGGGGTCCCTTTTAACTAGCGGGACGATGTTAACTGTCGTTGGTTTCCTCTTAGGGATCATTTCAACGCATGGACTCTTATCACAGCTTGGTTATCTTTTAGGAGTTGGGACACTCTGTTCTTTGGTCATCGTTATGTTCGTCTTACCGGGACTTCTAACTCTTGTTGATCGATGGATCATTAAGGGTTAGAGACAAAAGGACAAGCAATTCCCTTGTTGTATTTTTGTATTCAAAAATACTTGATAAAATCGATAAAAATAGCTTGAAAGCGTTACCAAAACGCGCTATATTGTAATCAGAAAGAAGGAGAAAAGGATCCTTCAATCAAAAGATACTCAATAGAATAATATTTGTGAGCATGGCATAACAAAGTCGGTGGAGATTCATAAAGTAGTTGAAAAGACGGTAAAGCCAGAAGAAGTGCAAAGTGAAGATGGAGTCGAATCAAATTTTGTGTTTGATGACAAAGTGGAATCTTAAAATCCAAGCACGTGGTTGCGTTTTAACTGGGAGAAAGATAACGGACATAAAGTTTCCGGGAATGGATCCTCATGCAAGTTAAAGGTTGAAACAAAAAGGCACCTAATAGCATGCCTAAGATACCGATCAAAAAAAGAGATCGAAGTCATAAATAGAATTCAAAAGAGTATCTTTTTTATATATAAAAACGTGCGAAGGCACGTTTTTTCGGCTTATGATGTTTTACAAATAGGCAATCTAATGCTCGTGACTTTAGTCGTGAGATACAGATTGCCACTTTCCGTATGCACGGAAAGCAGAAATTTTA
>ONFH01000112.1 GCA_900317015.1 uncultured Erysipelotrichaceae bacterium
AAGCGACCGTTGTCGTCTTACGCTACATGGCGTGGCAGAGATACCACTTCCATTGGGCGAAGCACAATGGGAGTGGAGAATTCATGTTGTGATCTTAGTGATCATCTTACAGTCGGTATGGAAGAATATGATCCGTCAGGAACAAAAGGCTGTTGCCTTAGAAAACGATATGCGTCAGTTAGAAATCTCTATCGATGCTCAGAAGCAACATAATGAATTATTGATCGCTCATGCCAATGAAGTCAAAGAACAGCGTCATGACTTACGTCATCATCTTTTAGCAATCGGACAGATGGTCGATGAACATCACTATGATGACTTAAGAAAGTATGTGCAGTCGATGACTGATAATATGCCAGTTAATCATAATGTTGTGTATTGTGATCATGTGATCATCAATTCCTTATTATCCTATTATAAAGATTGTGCGGAGAAATCTGGCATTCGTTTTGAGATCCAGGCCCAGATTCCTGCGCATTTTCAAACACTGCCGGATAATGTATTAAGTGTCATTGTCGGTAATCTTGTCGAAAATGCGATTCAAGCCTGTAAGCGTATGGATCATGGAGACCGCTATGTCGTCTTTCAATCAAAAGTGCAAGGCGATATGTGGTCATTGCGATGCACAATAGCTTTAATGGTGTCGTTCGTAAGCGTGATGACCGCTTTGTCTCAAGTAAAGTCGCCGATGGTTCACGTCTAGGGACTGGTCTTGCCTCTGTCACTTCTTTAGCAAGTAAGTATCAAGGGGAAACAGAATTCTATGGGGAAGGCGATGTCTTCTATTCCTCAGTTTATTTAAAAATGTAAAATTCATTGAGAAGAAGGATCTTAAGGTCCTTCTTCTTTCGTTCATCAAAAAATTTCACTTTTTTTTCATAAAAGTGAGAAGATTTTGTTCATTTTGGTGTTTAACTAAGTAGAACGAAAAGTGTGGAGAAGTAGCATAGCTTTTAGAAAAGCCATGAACTCATTTTTGTCAGGAAAGCGTTTCTTACGGGAAACGTTTTTTTATAAAGCTATGCAACTCTCACTCATTTGATCGTTTGTGAAAGTGAAGGTGAAGTTATGAGATGAAGAATTATCCATTTACGATGCAGGATGAAAGAAATGACAGCGGTCCGTGCTGCTTAAAAATGTTGCTGATGTATTACGGAATCGATGAAGACCTGATGATCTTAAAAAACAGAACACATACGACATCGTTAGGCACGCCATTAAAAGCGATGATCGATGCCTTGAACAGTTATGAGATCGAAAGTGAGGTGAAAGAGGTTGCTTTAGAAGATTTGAAGCAGGAAAAGCTGCCATGTATCTTAGTGATGAACGATGGCTATGTCGTCCTTTATGAGATGAAGAAAAAGCTGGTCATTGCCTCACCAAAGCAGGGTCTTATTTCTTTAACGATGGATGACTTAGATGGCTATGATGGTCAGGCCATTCTGGTCACCCATTTCGGTCGCTATTATGATTATCACAAAGCAACCTTTAAAGAATATAAGAAGGAGATCTGTAAAGAGTATCGTCATGAGATCCATCACTTGATGGGTTTAAATGGCTTGATTGTACTTCTGTTAGGAGTGATCATCTTTGGTCTGCTCTATCTGAAGAAGAACATGCCGATGGCCCTTTCTCTCTATTTACTTTTAGGCATGCTTTGTTTTTTAGTCTTTATCCTTTGTTTCCTTTTTGCAAGTCAGGCTGCCAAGAAAAGATTAAGATGTATTGCGGGTCAGTTAGATGAACGCCATGTGCTTGTCCCAATGAAGAAACTGATCTTACAAAATCCTTCTTATTTCTATGAAGGAGAAGATGTCGTGGCTTCCCGTATTGAAGAATTGCATGATTTAAGTCTTTCTTTAACGGAGTCGATGTCCTTAAGAGGATCTTTTGTTGGTCTTGCTCTCCTTGGGGCTTTTATGATTTTCTTATCTTATGGCAGTGCCATGATCTTTGGCCTCTATATGATATTTTTGATTATTATGAACTATTACTATGGAACGTTTAAGAATCAGGATGGTATGAATGAGCATACACTTGATCAGTATTTACTGGCTCGTTCTTCTTATGCTTATGCCCATGATCTATTTATGAGTCTGAATGCCCCGGTCGTCATTCCTTATGAACATAGCTATCGTGAAAAACACAATGTGTTCAATCAATATGTTCATAAGTTAGATGCTGGGAAGATCAGTCTTGTTTTCCTTTATTTCTTAAGCAATCTGACTTTACTTGTCTTGACCCGTTTCCATCTGCTTTCCTTTAATCTTTATGCTTTATGTGGTTCCTTTGTCTTCATTACTGGCTTAACTCTCTTATGTGCACCATTTTTACAGCACTTTGTGAAAATGAATGAAGATGAGATGCTGTATGAACGTTATAAAATAGCTTCCGTTCCGGTAGAATTAACCGGTGCCACACTTGATTCGATTACGAAGATCACGTTGCGTAATGTCAGTATTTCTTATGGTGGTGAGGATGTCCTTTCCCATATTGATGGAGCTTTAGATCATAGCTGTCTAATCAGTGGGAAGGGTATGACGACACTTTTCAAATGCTTATCAGGAACCCACTTTGTTGTTCATGGTCATATCTTCTACAACAATGTCAACTACAATGCCTTAAGCCGTAAAGTCATCTGTGATCATGTCTATGATGTGCGACCAATATTTATCAATGGGACGATCAAAGAGAATTTATTCTGTGAGGATGAGGTAAGGATCAAGGAAGTCTTAGAACATTTAGGAGCCTCTACCTTATTCAATGCCTTAGAAAAACCAATGAGTCGTACTGGTGCCCCATTAAGCTCTCATGAACAGGTGTTGTTATTAATAGCAAGAGCGTTACTTGCTAAACAGGAAGTGCTGCTCTTTGATCGGACGTTTGATATCTTTAGTGACGAAGAAGCCTTTCAATTAATGTCGGAACTGTTTGAAATCAAAGATCGACTGATTCTGATCACGACATCCAAAACAGTGAAAAAGGATTGTCCACACGTCGTTTTCTAGTTCTTTGCAAAGTCGCTTCAAACATTGTATAGTATGTGTGATATAATAATTGTACAGAAAGTCGCAGGTTACTTTTATGAATATTGATTTAGCATATGTCAATGAAACGTCATTTGAAGATAATTATGAAGATGACTTTAACTTGGTTTTAAAAACAGCCTTGGAGACCTTAGGCATTACCGATGATATTGAGATGTCTGTCATCTTAGTCGATGATGAAAAGATCCATGAGATCAATCGTGACTATCGTCATATTGATCGCAGTACAGACGTCATCAGCTTTGCCTTAGAGGACAACGAACAGTACTATGTCGAGGGTATGCCTAGAGAATTAGGAGATATCTTTATCTCGATCGATCATGCCAAAGCACAGGCTCAGGAATATGGCCATTCCTTGAGACGTGAGATGTGTTTCTTATTCTGTCATGGTTGCCTTCATCTTCTTGGCTATGATCATATGAAAAAAGAAGAGGAGGAAGTCATGTTTGGTTTACAGAAGGAGATCCTTGGCAAACTGAACATTACGCGTGAGTAGTCAACTACCCACGACTAAAGTCGCGGGCTTGAAAAAGCTTTGCGACTGAACCGTGACATCAGCAGTGGTGTCAGTTGATTAGCCTTATCGTTATCCACAAATGATATAGGCACCAGGGGATGCTTCCCAAGTCCCCTGCTCTGCGGGCATGCATTAAACATCTCTGAGGGCAAGGAGAAGTGTGCATGTCAAAAACTGTGGATAACACTGGCGATGGGAACCACCCGTCTTAGGAGGATGCAAATCTGCGTCAGCAGAGGAGCAGAACCCGAAGCGGAGAACCCCTGCATAGGCCGCCACGTGCGGACGTGCAGGGAAGCGCTTAAGCGCATATTCATTAGATACGCAACATA
>ONFH01000039.1 GCA_900317015.1 uncultured Erysipelotrichaceae bacterium
TATGAAAGATCATAAATTAGCAGTTCGATTAAATACGCTATTTTGGCTTTTATAAGAAAAGTCACCTAATTGCGAAAATCACTTTTCCTTTTTGTTTGTATTGGATCTCATAACGATTGCCATGTAAGAACGAACCCATATAGCTAATTGAGTTGTAAGTCGCCTTAAAGTTTTTTAAAGACAAACTTGGCTGCCCTGGCAGAATCGTTAATGATAAGTCGGCTTCCATAAGGCCTGCCTGATCATCGCCATAAATCACATGAATTGCTTTCTTCCCAGCTGTTGCTTCTGACTTAAATAACTTGACAGAAGCCTGCTGACCTGATGCGGCCTCTATCCCAATGGATTGGAGGGTCACGACAGGATCAGCGCCAACTAGTTTGACGGTGACTGCCGATGTTTTGGTACTCTCCATCGTTGGATTCACAAGGACCGGTGTCCCGTAGTTGATTGGTGTGATCGTCAGATTCAAACGATATTCTTTCTTTGTGGCATTTGACGTTGAAAAAAGACTGCCGGCTTTACGAATCATTAAGCCATAAGATCCAGCCTTCGCACGGGTATCGATCGTTTTCCCATCAAGAGAGATCTCGAGGGCTTGCACGTTGGACATACGATCCATTTTTCCATCCCCTTCGATCGTCGCTTTCACAAAGGATGGCTGTTTGAGTGCAATTGTAAAATAGTCAAAACCGCCATTACCGCCGCCTTCATACGTGCCGCTTTCTGAAATGACCTTTGGTGCACTGGCATTTTGTGAAGTCTGATACTGTTTCACGATCGTCGCCGTGTAAGCCAATGTCATATCCGTTGAGCCTTCACCGGTCGGACGTCCATAAGCATAGTTGATCACAAATGTCGCATTTGGGGCCAGATCACGGCTGTAGATGAGATCCTGATCGGCCTTTGGTGGTGTGGACAAAGTCCCCGTAATGGAATGGGTCTCTTGAAAAGCTACATTTAATGTTTCACTGCTTTGATTCACAAACGTCACAGATGTCGTCTCCCCTTTATTCAAGGTAAAGTTTACACTGTTTTCCATCGCCCCGGTCAGGGCTACAGTGAGTGGTTCAGCTGCCTTTACCAAACCGATGCTCGCAAACATCATCGCCAGCATCATCAATACACTGATCATCCCTCTTCATATGCATCTTCCTTTCTTTGAGGTCCGTTATGAGAACGAATGTTCATTCTCATAACGGAATCACCATAAATGCCAAGTATCGGGAGAATGTAACAGAATCCCTTGGCTTTTCTAACGATATTGTAAATGCTTTCGTCAAGATACACATCACCCAAAAGGATGATATTCAAAAGACTGATTCCCAAATGAGATCAGTCTCTGTCTTGTTTTAATCTTCATCAGAAATGACCAGTCCGGATAATCTCGCTTTGATGGCTAATTCCGTGCGGTTTTCGCAGCCGGTCTTTTCTAAGAGATGACGGATATGTGTTTTCACGGTATTTTCACTCATACATAAACGTTGGGCAATTATACTGTTGCTAGCGCCCGTCGTCATCTGACGCAAAACATCCAGTTCACGCTCAGTGAATTCACTGCTTTTGGCCAGACCGATCGTCGTTTCTTTGCTTGTTTCTGGATAAATGTGAGCGCCGTTCATCGTTTGTTTAATGATATTAATTAATGTTTCAAAAGGTGAATCCTTATACCAGAAGCTTTCAATGCCGATGGCTTTGGCCTGCTTGATCCAGGAGACTTCCGGCATACTCGTTAAAGCAATGATCTTGATGAAAGGATACTGACTTTTGATCATCTTGGCAGTCCGTAATCCCTGTGCCCCTTTGTCCATAAGAATATCCATCAAAATCAGATCCACTTTCTGTTGGATCAGGTAGGTATCTAAGAAATGCGCCTGATCAAGCACGGCGATGAGTTCAAATTCTGGCTCATTTTCAACCATTAAGGCAAAGAGCTTACGGGAAATGGCCTGATCATCTACAATGATCACTTTATATGTTTTCATTTGGATCCCTCCATTTCACTTCTAATACAAAAGGCTGACCTTCTTTGATCGTCATCTCACCATTGATTTTTTGAACGATCTCTTCCATGTGCTTCTTTTCATCGATGTAGAGGTCTGCCTGGGAACATGTTATTTTCATATGGGAATCATCCACCACAACACGCACCTTTGTGTTCTTGTTGCGGATTGCAACATTGAGATAAAGATGGACTAAGTCGATACAGTCTGCCTCATAAGCCTTGGGAAAGACACCCTGCTTGATGAGGTCGACATGGGCAAAGGAAGCAGCAGCTAACAGCTGTGTCCATAACGTATACGGCTTTTCTTTCTGACGCATCAGTGACATCGTTGTCTGCCACATCTTTTTTAATTCCACTTCATCGATCGTATGATATGTGAGATAGCCTTGAGTCGCAAGAAGGCAATCCCCAAGATCTTCATGAATATGGACCTGGGCTGCTAAGATCTCCTGTGAGCGCACATAGTCATCAATAGATTCATGAAATAAGCGCAAGGAGGCATTGGCCTTCTGCAAAGCTTCATTCTGTTTTTGAATTTTACCATTGATACGTCTCTCTTGGGTACGATCATAAATGATCGTTTCCTTGATGGGATACGCATCTAAAACTTTCTGTGAGAGCTCATAGCTACGTCCATGAATCGTGATCATAGAATCATTCATAAATAAGGCTTCGATTGCCTCAAGGCTGAAATGATTTTGCTTTGTGAGGTCTTGCGATAATGCATGCATAGCCTGATTAACAAAGATCGGTGTTCCATCCGCTAAAGAAAAGCAGACCGCCTCTGGCAAAAAGTCGAGGACCGTTTTCACCGTAAAGCCATGAAGAGCGTGCGTCATTTGATCGAGGCAATAAAGAAAAAGCACGATCAAAAGACCGAAATCTAAGATGATCATGAAAGTGGCCATCACTTCTTGTTCGATCATAATGATGAGGCTTAAAAAAACGATCAATGAGAGTCCACGTAAGATGATCCTTGACTTTAAAACAAAAAGCAGAAAGACAATGATCAGTGCAAAGATTTCTAACAAAAATAACAGGACCATCTTCATCCCTCCCAATGATAGTAAAGAACGCCCTCTTCGCTTTCATGAGCAATGGAGGCAACCCTTGCACTCTTTGAAACTTCCACATCCATGATCAAATGATCCTCATAAGATATGTAGATCAAAAGGCTGGCCTGATGAGGCAAGGCCGCCTCCACGATTTCTTCAAAAGCTTCGTAACAGGCAATCAAACTTTGACTTGAAATCATCTTTTCAGTCGTCATGGAAAGATCAGTGATCATGCCATAGGTTTTCATAACATTCAGTGATTCTCGTAAACATAATGATAAGGTCGTACTGCTCATGAATTCCTGAGTCGAAGCCTGTAAGTAAAGATCTGAAAAGCGCTTGATATAGGCCCCAAGGATGGCGACCTGCTTGATTGATGTGTCAAAGTCTTCTAAAGTGAAAAGATGTTCGATCTTCATCCGCTGAGACTTTGTCAGATCCTGAATACGTTCATAGATCATCGTCTGCTGCTTGACTTTCTCATGCGCCAAGGCAATACGATTGTCTTCTTTTAATAAGGCATTTTTCATGTCTAAGCTTTCTTTTAATGACATCAATTCTTCTTTCTGCTTTTCAATCGTACTGACATCTTCTATAAAATACGCATAACCGCTACGAATGGACATGGCATGCAGACATAAATGATGTTCTAAAGAAAGTGGTGCTTTCAAAGCCTGCTGCACCTCTTTAAAGGTGATGGGAATGGCACTTTTCACATAAGCATTGCCTTTCTCATCAAAGATACCGATCTGTAAAGACGACAAATGGATCAGGGTCTGATAATGATCATTGGCGGGAAAAAGATGTGTCATTAATAAGGCTTCCATCAGACCAATAAAGATCAGACAAGCCATTTCGGTCGGCTTAAATAGGATCAGAAAAATATTGCTTTTGAAATTGAAAACATAACTCACACAATAGAAAACACCTAATAGAAAAAAGGCCAAGGGATAAAGAATCTTATGGGCATGCATACGTTCTTCCTTAACGATCACGATCAGGCTGATCACCAGTAATAAGGCAATATAAGCCATGATGCCATAATAACCAATGGCATATGTATACGTTTCATAATGAGTCAGCCCATTTGGAAAGGCAAAGACAAGCCGATGCGCGTCATTCGTAAAAACAAACAGGGAGCCAAGCAGAGAAAGACCGCCAAAAATAAGTAAGTGGTCTTTAGAAGCCTTTCGATAAACAAGCAAAATACTTGAGAAAATGGCCGTGACGATTCCTAAATCACAAAAGTAATAAGCATACCACAAATAACGAATCACTGTGGGATAACGGGGATCTAGCTGGTACTTGATCGTCCTAAGACAAAGCCAGAGAAAAAGCATCAGTCCACTTACGATCAATACCGTCTTGACCTGCTTATGAATGAGGCGACGGGTCACATCATAGATATAAAGCATCACCATTGTAAGGTAACATAAGAACGTCAGATGGGTGACATTGAAAAGATGCAGATGGAAATAAGACAACAATCGCATAAGCGCACTGAAACTTACACAGACACACATACTTAGGATGATCGTTCGTGATCGTACACTTTGCATAGCACCCCTCCTCTTTTTTATCATGCCATATTTGATGGCTGAAAGAAATAAAAAGGACATGATGACAGGAATCTTAGAAACAAAAAAGACCTCTCGATTGAGGGGTCTCCTATTACGATTTAATACACTTCATTGATAAAGGAACCTTGTGGATCCTGATCCTGGTTACACATCATGCTATTGAAAGTCTCTGCTTTGCCTTCGATCTCAACTTGATCATCAACGGTGATCATAATACGCTTATCATACGTATTCGATAAATAAGCCAAAATATCATGAAGGTCTTCCTTTTTATAAATAAATTCAGAAATCGTCAGTTCCGCGTCAGTTTCTAAGTAGACCATGTAACCAACGGCTTCTTCGCCTTTTCTAAAGACAGCCACGTCTTCATTGAAAGCCGTACATCTTGGGAAGAAGAAATCCTTGAAATAGGTTTCATCACGTAAACGAGAACAAGTAAAGTCTTTGACATAATCATGATAAAGCGCACAGACATCATTGAGTTCATGAGTCAGCGTGACATCAGTCTCACCACGATAGGCAGACTTCTGCAGCTTTATGTTTTTCAGGTAAGACACTTCCTTGAAGCCTAAAGATTTATAGATTTCTGGATGATAAGCACGTAAGTAGATCCGGGCATTCTTGTAGTCTTCTAAGACTTTGGTAAAGAGCTTCTTCATACAGCCTTGATGTTCAAATTTACGATTTGTGGCCACACCCATCACATAATAGCTGTCTTCATGATCCTTGACCGGGAAGGGTTCAATAGAAATGGCACAGACTAACTGACGATGGAATTCGTAAAGATACGTTTGGGCATGAGGATAGACGTTCTTGAAATAGAAGTCGGTACTCTGTTCATCCTCATCATCAAAACGATCTTCCCATAAAGCACGGACCTGTGGAATATCTTCGATATTGGCTAAGCGGATATAGCTGTCATTTAAGAAGACACGTGACTTCTCGACCATATGACATGGATGTAAGTTTTCCTTGGCAATACGTAAGTTTTCTAATCCCATATCTTCTTCACGATTGACATATTTGTAATCCTTGAATTCATGTTCGAGAAATTCCTTACAGATGGCGGGATAAAGCCCCTGAATCGTCTTATCAGCCTTTTCGACATGCATCTGGATCGTTGAATGCTTTAATGGTGAGGCAATAATAAAGGCTTTCAGTTCATCATTGATGAAGATCCCACCCATCTTAATATCGAGCATATGTTTACTTGATAATAAGAACATGATGCCATACACTTCAGATAATAAACTTTCTGAAGCATCTTTATTATCTTCCCACTTCGTCAAGCAGGATAAAATTAAATTAAAATCCTTGTCCATGCTTAATGGACGATATTCATGATCAGGATAATTTTTTACGAAATGCTTGTAATGATTACGACGCTTCTGCATCTTCTTGCCTGTCAGATTCATAAGCATATCTTTATCATAGACGTAATCATCAAGATCACGCGTTCTTTCAAACATAAAACGATCCCCGTAGATCTCTTTGACATCTTTTAAGAAAGATGGGATGGCACAGTCGATCATAAAGGTAATATGATTGTCTTTGGCATAACCGACCATATAGTCCATCGCTTCTTTCAAATACTCTTTTGAAGTAAATGGCATCGCAAAATAACGGGTGCCTTTATAATTATGAAGCATAATACAAAAATGATCATGGATCTCATATTCGACATGGTATTCATGATTCCACATCATCATAGTCACAAAGTTTGAATTATAGCCTTCATAGTTGGCCATATCTAAATATGGCTTGATTTTTTCATAGTCTGTAAGCTGTAACGGCTGCATATTGATCTGAGCTCTTCTTCTAATTTAACAACGTGCTCAGAAATCTCCTCCTATCCGTATTGCTAAATTACGTGTTCTATTATAAGGCACTTACGCATGACATTCAAATAAACTGCATAAGAAAAAGCACCCGTGGGTGCTTTGA
>ONFH01000149.1 GCA_900317015.1 uncultured Erysipelotrichaceae bacterium
AATGGTCTCCCCTCACGGGCTCGAACCGTGGACCCTCTGATTAAGAGTCAGATGCTCTGCCAACTGAGCTAAGGAGAGATTTCTTATTGACTGCGTGAATTATCATACAATAACTCACTTCCCACGTCAATAAGAAATTTAAAAAAATTAACTGTTCCTCAAGGTGATCATATAATCATCAAAAAGGATCGTGAATTGCTTCTGATCTGCATCGGTCAGATCCTCTTTTAATGATTCGATCATCTCTTTCATCACATGATAAGAATACAAATCTTTCTTGCCATGTTCTAATAAGTATTTCAAAAGCCGAATACTTGATGATTTATATTTTGTATACGTATTTTCAAACTGATGTAAAAAGACTTTCGTATTGATGTTCTCAACCTCACCATCAATTAACAAAGCCACGCCTTCACTAAAATGAGAACCTAATAGTGGCAGCCATCGTAGCATCTCTGATGCTTCCTCACGATAGATCGGCGGATTTCCTTCATTACGTTCCTGCCAGTAGTTCTTGAGCCAGCCCCGCCACATTGCATCACGCATCTTCATATTTAATATGGTTAGATAATGACGAATGCTCTTCGCCATCTGCATAGCTTCCAGACTATTCTTTCGATTTCTAATAAGCAGAAGCAGATCTTCATGAGGATCCTTTTTCAGTTCGATCGTCATAAAAGTATAACGATCCACGAACTTCATGCGACTTTCTTCATCCAGCGTTTTTAAAACTGAAAAGCTGTTCTGATAATAGCTGTAAAGACATCGATTTAAGGAAAGTGTTGTATTCTCTCCTTTTAATAAGCCTTTCCAAGCCGCCTTCTTCATCTTCTCATCTAATAAATAAACAAGCAGTGTCTGCTTTGTCCATTTTTCATCCAAACTAAAGAAATCATACGTTTCACTAAGTAAGAGACTAACGACATTTTCGGATGGCGTCTTTAAGACCATGTTCACAAAATCTTTAAGCCAGACGGGAAGGCTTGTCCCCTGACTTTCTTTAAATAAAGTCATAACAGATCTGATGATTGGTTTTTCGCTGCTGGAAAGTTTATGCATCTGCCAGAGCTTTGTTTCCACCTTCATGACTTCTTCAATGAAGTTTACAGACATATTGATGGAATCAAGATGACTTAAGGCACGTTCAATCAAATGTACAGTCTTTAAGATGTTTCCTTTGCCAATCTCCTCTTTCAAAAGAGAAAGTTCTAAAGGATCTTCCTGATCAGGAACGTCCTTTTCGCGTCTTTGTGGCTGCTTATGTTCAAAGCTTATCAATTTGACTGGTTCTTTTTCATCCATCAAAGCTAAATAGCTTTGGGTAATATCATTATTTTTTGCCTTTAACAATTGACGTAAGCGTGCTTTTACTTGATCACTTGCAGCAAAATAGCAGTCACTAAAGAGCAGATACAGCTGTTTAAATGTTCCCAGATCATAAAGGTCTTCTTCATCCATGGCCAGCATCAGTTTTTCATCAGCACTACGTTGCGCATACTTTCGTAAAAACATTAAAGAAAGATTCGTGATGACAAGTGAACCATGCAAGTGTTCATTAATCCAGGCTTCTCCATAAGCTTCATCTTTTTTCATGATACGAGTAAACACCTGGTTGATCATTTCAAAAAGACTAACAAGTCGATCATCCTTTTCCATCTTTTCATAGGTCATTGAAAGATCTCCCTGGTCGTAACATGTCACATGGTCACCAAGACTCTTTAAAGTCGCAACGCCAAAATCAAATGCCTCAAAGAGATAATGATCAAGATGTGGATAGACATGATTCTTCCAGATCTCATTAAAAACATAAGGTGTCTCAAAAGCAAAATTGATCTCATAAGTCTCATGTTTCTTTAAGATATAAGAGCACTTCATAGAATGCGTGAAGATATCAAATAATAAGGTATACATTTCTCGACCTAGGGCATTCTCACAAAGTAAGACATATAAGTTTTCATCATCGATCAGATCTTTTAAAAGTGACCAGTACATGCCAAAGCATTCATTAGAAATATAAGGATCATCAGAGGCGATTGCAAAGAAGATGCGAGAGACGAATTCTCGATTCACTTTCTGATGGTGATGAATAATGAGTGACAACAGTTCATTGCTGATAAAATGCTTGACGAGCCAATGCCCCCATGTCTGATCTGCTTCATTTAAAGGAACATTCATAAAGAGACGATCAAAGATCTGATGGTCATCCAAAAAAGTCAGCCACTCCATACCGTCAATATGTTCACACAGTTTAGCAACATAACGACGGTTCTTATTATCATAGGTGATCTTTTCTAAGATCTCATCACGCATCGATTCTTCTAATGGTGGCCTTTGAGGATCTAAATGGTCAATAATATTCTTCCAGTCATTTGCATCGATCTTGAGGAAACGTCCTAGTTCTCCTAAAGCTGAGCGCATAAGGTCATGACGGTCTTCCGGATAACTGATATGTTTCAGACGGGCACGCATCGCCGTCGGTCGACTCGTTGCATCATTTAAAATATAAGCACCGGAGATCTTGGCTGGCGGAATGGAGCTTGTCAAGTAGCGAACGACCAAGTCATGATAACTGTAGCCAATAAAAAGAACTTTATATTCTTCAAACATACTGACAAGAAAACGGGCTGCAAAACCATTTAACATATACGCATTGCCAAAGTCATTATCCGTTACGATCATATTTTTTGGCTCCTCAAGAGTGCCATGTAAATGAACGATACCGGAAAAGTCATTACCAAAAGGTAAGGCTGGATAGCTATAGCTTTTTGGTTTTTCATGCCAGATCTTTTGATAGGCTTCTTCTAAAAGGAGATCATAATTCGTCGTTACGATCCGCACCGCATGCTTATTGGAAAACAAGCCGACAATGATCCTCTGCAGTTCATTGCAGGAAGATTTTGTATTTTTAAAGCTTCTCGTCAAAATGTCTTTGACATTGACGCCATTTCTTTCTAGATCTCCTAGAAAGACATCCGGGCTCATCGTCTTAGGATCAAAAGCAACATGGCTCTCCTCAGCGATCCGCAAAGTCATTTTTTTGAAGCTTGGAAGATGCGCTGGCGCATCGATTGCGGTTCCAGCTCCAGCAAAGATCACTAAGCGGTCGTGGGATAAGGCTTCTATGATCTCTTCGGGAAAATCTATACCTTGTATTCTCATATTTCTACCTCTTCCCTTTTATTTTAAGTCTTTTAGAAAGCCTTGTACAAGAAGTTAAAAGGATAGGAAAAAATC
>ONFH01000102.1 GCA_900317015.1 uncultured Erysipelotrichaceae bacterium
CATAAACACATTCAGTACAACGAAAATTAAAGTTAAGAAGAAATCGTATTTTTATAGTACTACCGCGTAGCGGTTTAGTACAATCATATTGGTTATAAAAAATAGGATTACAGATCGGGAGAAAATCATATGTCACAGGGAAATAAATGTTCAGCTTGTTACGTAATTGATGATGAATTCAATTTAGTGACATTTAATGATGTTGCGAAGGAGACCTATCCAACGCTCGTCAAAGGGAAAAAATGTCATCAGTGCCTCATGGATCATGATGAACCATGTGATGCCTGCCCCATCAAAAGAGGCATCAAAGGCCCAAAGACTTATTTAGATCCGATACGTCAGATCTATGAAACGGTCGATGCCATTAACATTCCTCTTAGGGATGGCCGTAATGGCTACGCTTTGGTCTTAAGTACGACAGGAGATCGAGAAGTTGTCTCACGTCAGCTGCCAACATCGGAAAAAGAATTACGAGTTTTATTAAATCAGGAAAGCTTTGATAAACTGACGGGCAGTTTATCACGTGAAGGCTTTATTCATGAGTTAGATGGTCGCATGGCCAAAGAGGGACTCTCTGATTATGCCGTGATCGTTTTTGATATTTATAATTTTAAAGCCATCAATGAGATCTTTGGCATCGATGGCGGAGATCACCTTTTACGTTATGTAATGGATAAAATCAGTACTTCCCCATTGAAGCCGGTCAGCTCTGGCCGTTTGGAATCTGACTGGTTCGTCTTTTTAGTTCACCGTGATCATTTAAGTTTGGATCAATTGAATTCACTACTTTCGATGGAATATAACTATCATGGCCGGACGATCCACTTACGTTTACGCTGTGGCATCTACTTTGTCGAAGATCATCAAGCCTCTGCCTCACAGATGGTCGAATGGGCAATCATTGCCAAACAAAGCGTCACCCATAAAAGTATGCGTCAGTGTGCCCTTTATGAACCGAAGATGAGTAAGGATAATATGGGCGAAGCACAGATGCTCTTAGACTTTAAGAAGAGCTTAGCAGATCATCAGTTCCAGGCTTATTTTCAGCCAATCATCAGCTTACATACTGGGAAGATCACCGCTGCCGAAGCCCTCGTGCGCTGGATCCACCCACAAAAGGGATTGATTGCCCCAAATATCTTTATCAATTTATTTGAAAAGAATGGTCAGATCACGCGACTTGATCAGGAGATCCTCTCACAGGTCTACCATTTCCAAAAGAAACGTGTCAAGGATCATAAAAAGTTTGTCCCAATTTCTGTCAATTTGTCATGGCAGGATTTCTATGATGATCACCTTATGGATGAAGTCTTAACCTTGTCTAAAAGTGCTGACTTACCAGAAGGTTTAGTCAACTTTGAACTGGTCGAAAGCTCAATTGCCGCTCTTGAACAGAACGTGGCTTACTTACTCAATCAGATTCAAGAGAGTGGGGCGAAACTGCTGCTTGATGACTTCGGCACCGGGTATTCTTCATTTGGCATCCTTGGCAGTTATCCATTTCATATCGTCAAGATCGATCGTTCCTTCGTCTGTCAGATTGAAAACAATCAGAAGGTCCGTTCCATCGTTGCTTCGATCATTGAAATGGCTCATCGCCTAGATATGGAGACCGTGGCCGAAGGGGTCGAAAACGAAGAACAACTGAATATTCTAATGAAACAGGGCTGTGACAATATTCAGGGCTACTACTTCTCAAGACCGCTTTGTGAAAAAGACTTTATTCAGTTTTTAGATGCAGATCAAAACTGGCTGCTTCCATTTGAAGAAGTCCTCCAGAAAGATCATTTACCAGTAGCACCGCTCTTTGATTTGCTAGATCATTCCGGCATGTTTATTCAGGTCTGTCATCCTGAAGACCATACGATGGTCTATGCCAATGCTTTGACAAGAATGGTTTCCGGCCATCCGGACAAGCCTTATAAAGGGGAACTGTGCTATGAGTATATGTTAGGACTCAATGCGCCTTGTGGGCATTGTCCAATGAATAAGATGGGTGATGAAGATGAAAAACAGCTCGAAGTGGATGATGGGGAACATATCTTCTCACTGACGGGTCGTTATACCGAATGGAATGGAAGACGTGTCTTTATTGAATACGGGCGTGATGTCACAGATACAAAAAATGCGCAAAGACGTTATACAAATCGTATTAAGGAGATCTTAGAAAGTATTCCAGATGGGCAGGGCATCTTCCATGTCGACTTAACATCCGACAGCTGGCTGAGCTCCGGTGGTCATGCGGAAAATGCCAGAGCCATGCAGAATGTTAAAAATGTCAATGAACTGATTCATATGATCGGCTCATTTGTTCCAGAAAAAGAAGGACAGGAGAAATTCTTTCAGGTCTTCTGTCGTGAGGCCCTATTAGAAGCCTATAAAGAGAACCAGCATCAGGTTCTTTTAGAAACGAATTCTTATTATGATGATGGCAAGATCAGATGGTCACGTATTATTGCCAACCTGATCGAAAATCCAAGCAATGGTCATATCGAATGCATCATTTATGGCATTGATATCTCTGATGAAAAGGCTCGTCTTGAAGAACTGCGCTTAAAGGAGCAGCAGGAGCTTCAGAAAGAAATGAATGAAGTCCGAGAACTTTATAGTCAGGCAGATCATGATCGCCGCATCGATTTCTTAACAGGACTACATAATCGTCTCGATCTCTTTGAATCGATGAAGAAAACATTAGCCGGCGAGTATCCACCGATCCAAACGATGTATATGCTTGACATTGATAACTTTAAGGCCATCAATGATACCTATGGTCATCGTGTTGGTGATGAATGCCTTAAAATGATTGGTCAGCTATTGAAAGACTATGGGGAAGCGCATGACGTTTACTTCTACCGTTATGGCGGTGAGGAGTTCTTAGGCCTAGGCGTCAGTTTTGCAGATCCTTGGAAGTTTGGAAATGACTTACTAGAAAAGGTGCGTCAGCTCAAGGTGCCTGTGGCGGAGAATCAAACGATCTCATTTACGGCTTCTGTTGGTTATACATGTGATAATCGCCGTTATGAAAAGATGATCGAACTTGCCGATCAGGCCATGTATGTGGCTAAAAAGCAGGGCAAAGACTGTGTCGTTGGGGAATAAATCATAATCAAGGCGAAGTCAGAAGACTTCGCCTGTTTGTATAGACAATAAAAAAATCGTGGGTGTTTTACATCCACGAAATCTTATTCTCATTGCCCGCTTTGATTCTTTGAATGTTAGCGGCATGCTTATAAATGACTAAGCATGTAATGATCAAGTTGGTAATGATGCAGGCTAATGATTCGCCTAAGAATGGACTGGCAATGCAGACGGCGATACAGCCAAGCATACTTGATAAAGAAACGTACTTAGATAACTTTAAGACGACTAAGAACGTTACAAAAGCAATTAAGAACGCATAAATATTTGTCATAAGCGCATAAGCGATGGCACTGGAAACACCTTTCCCGCCTTTGAACTCAGCAAAGATAGGGTAGCAGTGTCCAATAATACAGGCAAGACCACTGATATAGTAAATATCAGGATGTACACCTAAATGAATGATACATAACTTTGTGATGCCCATCGCAACAATACACTTTGTCGCATCTAAGATAATAACGGCGAGTCCAGCAGGTTTCCCCAAAACTCTGCCGGCGTTTGTTCCGCCGAGATTTCCTGAACCGTAATTTCTAACATCCTTATGGAAGAAGAGCTTCCCGATGACAAGGGCAAAGGGAACTGAACCATATAGGTAACTCATGACGATCAATAAGACCGCATAGAAGATCTTCATTTCTTTCACCTCGCGTTTTCCATTATACCGAAATATCATGTGTTTTCAATGAAAATTCATTGAGAATTGATTTGATTTTAGAAACAAATTTCTTTAGGAAAGTCACGATGTGAGAAAGTTGATGCAAAGAGGAATCAGATTGACCGGAGGATCTTCGTATGATACCGTTATCAATGACAAAATCAATTGAACAGGCCATTTTTATACCTTATGAATGAAAAATGGCTGAGTCAGGAGGACATAATGAATCTTAAAGAATGTATGAATGTGCTTCAAAAGGACATCCATTCCGTGGTGGTCAGTATGATCGACGAGAAAGGCCATCCTGTGTCAGCCTATTTAGATGTTATGCATGCCGATGAAACAGGCATCTACTTTTTAACATCCAATAATGGGCGCAGCCTTTATCATCATTTGAATGATTCGGACTACATTTCCATTTGTGGGAAGACAGATGGCGATGATTTCCACACCAAGATGATCAATATCAAGGGAAGAGTTCGTAATATTGGCAAAGAGCGTATCGATGCCCTGATCAATGAGAATCCGTATATGAAGAACTTGTATCCAGATCATAATCTAGAAAGAAGAAAGATCATTGATGTCTTTCATGTCTACGAAGGGTCAGGAACGTATCAGGAGTTCTCCATCGATCGTCCGGTCTGTGAAACGATCTCATTTACACCATCAAAGCAGTCATGATCATGACAATATTTGAAAGATAAAAAAGCCTTGGCGATGGACAAAATCATTGCCGAGGTTTTGATGAGGACTTGACGAATGAAAAGAACATTGTACAATCAAAGACAATGCGCTACGTTTCGTCTTGATGAAGGGGTTCTCTTGGAATCTAATTTTTATTCGCTTCAAAATTCAACGATGAGTGTGTTATAATTGACATGTTAGAGGTCAGATGCATCACACTGACCAAAAAGCAATTTTATGATCAAATGAAGGACAGACGATCTGCACATTTTTAGGAAGTTGCCCATCAGCGCAAGAAAAATGCTTGAAATCAAGCGCTTTTTTCATGTAAAGTGAAAACGTGCAAATCGTCTTGTCAGAAATCATTGAATGATAAAAACATTTAGATAGAAAAAATTTTATAAGGGGGTTTTCTATGGCAAATTCACATTATGATGAATCGGATATTCAAATCTTAAAGGGACTTGAAGCAGTGAGAAAAAGACCAGGGATGTATATCGGGTCGACCGATAGCCGTGGTCTGCACCATCTGATCTGGGAGATCGTCGATAACTCGATCGATGAAGCTTTAGCAGGTTATGGGAAACAGATCACTGTCACGATTCATAAAGATGAAAGTGTGACAGTCGAAGATGAAGGACGTGGTATGCCAACGGGACTTAACCAAGAAACAGGCCGTCCAACACCAGAAGTTATTTTGACCGTTTTACATGCAGGCGGGAAGTTCTCTAGTGATGGGGGCTATAAAACATCCGGTGGTCTTCATGGCGTTGGTTCTTCGGTCGTCAATGCCTTAAGTGAATACTTAGAATTAACGATCTATCGTGATGGTGAGATCTATAAACAGACCTTTAGAAATGGCGGCAGCGAGATCTCGGAACCTGTCATTGCCGGCAAGACAAAGAAGACCGGGACAACGATCCACTTTATGCCAGATAAAAAGATCTTTAAGAAGATCAAGTTTTCTTTCTCCACGGTCTCTGAACGTTTAAGAGAAGATGCCTTTTTATTAAAAGGGATCAAGATGATCTTAATTGATGAACGCAGTGATCGTCGTGAAGAATATCATTATGAACATGGTCTAGAAGAATTCATCAACTGGTTAAATTCAGGTAAGAATAAGACCATCTCAAAGATCGTCAGCTTCGATGATACAAGCAATCCAATCGAAGTTGAAGTGGCCTTACAGTTTAATGAAGGTTATCAGGAAAATATCGTCTCCTTTGTCAACTTAGTACGAACAGGGGATGGCGGAACCCATGAGATGGGCTTTAAGTCCGGCTTGACGAAAGTCTTTAATGAATATGCAAGAAAGTATGAATTCTTAAAGAAGAAAGATAAGAACTTAGAAGGGTCTGATGTCCGTGAAGGTCTAACGGCGATCTTAAGTGTCAAGGTGCCAGAAGAACTGTTACAGTTTGAAGGTCAGACCAAAGGCAAATTAGGAACGCCGGAAGCCCGTAATATTCTTGAAACTGTCACGCAGGAACAGCTGACGTATTATCTTGAAGAAAATAAAGATGAAGCTGATGCTTTAGTGGCCAAGATGATCAAGGCCGCTCATGCTCGTAATGCGGCTCGTAAAGCAAGAGAAGCGGAACGAGGCACGAAAGCCAAACGTGAAAAACAGATCTTGTCTGGGAAACTTGCGCCAGCCCAGTCAAAGAATAAAAAGAAAAATGAATTATACCTGGTCGAAGGGGATTCTGCCGGTGGGTCTGCAAAGCAGGGCCGTGACCGTAAATTCCAGGCCATCCTGCCCCTTCGTGGGAAGGTCGTTAATACCGAACGTGCAGCCTTAAGTGATGTCTTGAAGAATGAAGAGATCGCCACCATGATCAATACGATCAATGCCGGCTATGGGTCTGACTTTAATGCGGATGATTCCGCTTATGATAAGATCATTATCATGACCGATGCCGATACCGATGGGGCCCATATCCAGATCTTATTATTAACATTCTTCTACCGTTATATGCGTGGCTTGATCCAGGCCGGGAAGGTCTACATTGCCATGCCTCCACTTTATAAAGTTGCGAAAAAGAATGGCAAGCCGATCTACTGCTGGGATGAAAGTGAGCTTGAAGAAGCCAAAAAGAAAGTTGGCCGTGGTTATAATGTCCAGCGTTACAAAGGGCTTGGTGAAATGAATGCCGACCAGTTATGGGAGACGACAATGAACCCAGAAACAAGAACGCTGATCCAGGTCGGCATTGAAGATGCTGCTCTGGTTGAAAAGAGAGTGTCGGTCTTAATGGGCGATAAAGTTGAACCACGTCGTGAATGGATCGAAGATAATGTCCAGTTCTCAATGGGCGATGACTTTGATGCCTTTACGATGAATCAGAAAGAATTATTAGGAGGTCACGATGGAAAACGATAGTAAGATCTTAAAGATGTCGCTTGATGACATCATGGGTGACCGCTTTGGCCGTTATTCAAAATATATTATTCAGGACCGTGCCTTACCAGATGTCCGTGATGGCTTGAAACCCGTTCAGCGTCGTATCTTATATGCAATGTATAAGGAAGGCAACTTACCAAACAAACCTTATCGTAAATCGGCCAAGACCGTCGGGGTCGTTATTGGTAACTACCATCCACATGGCGACTCCTCGGTTTATGAAGCAATGGTCCGTTTATCACAGGAATGGAAGATGCGTATGCCCCTTGTCGATATGCAGGGGAACAACGGGTCCATTGATAATGACCCAGCCGCTGCCATGCGATATACCGAAGCTAGACTGGCACCGATCTCTTTGGAGTTATTAAAGGATATCGATAAAGATACTGTTGAGATGGCCCTCAACTTCGATGATACCGAATATGAACCAACGGTTTTACCAGCCAAATATCCAAACTTATTAGTCAATGGGGCGACAGGGATCTCGGCTGGTTATGCCACAGATATTCCACCTCATAACTTAGGAGAAGTCATTGATGCGACGATCTATCGCATCAAGCATCCCCATTCAACATTTGAAGACTTACATAAGTTCATCAAAGGTCCTGATTTCCCAACAGGCGGGATCGTTGAAGGATCAAAAGATATTGCCAATGCCTTAAGAAAAGGACGAGGCAAAGTCATCGTCCGTTCGAAGACGGCCATTGAAGAAAAGAAGACAATGAATCAGATCGTCGTCACGGAAATTCCTTATGAAGTCAATAAGGCGGAAATGGTCCGCAAGATCGATGAGATCCGCTTTAATCGTGATATTGACGGCATCATTGAAGTCCGTGATGAATCAGACCGTACCGGTCTAAGAGTCGTTATTGATTTGAAGAAAGATGTCGATGCCAATAACGTCTTAAATTACTTATTCAAGAATACGGACTTACAGAAGAACTATAACTATAATATGACAGCCATCAAGGATAAGCGTCCAGAACTGATGGGCATTGAAGAGATCATTGATGGTTATATCGATCATGAGATTGAAGTCGTGACGAGACGTTCACAGTTCGACTTAGAAAAAGCAGAAAAACGTGAACATATCGTTGAAGGCTTGATCAAGGCGGTTTCTATTTTGGATGAAGTCGTTCATACGATCCGCCATTCAAAAGACAAAGGCGATGCCAAACGTAACTTAATGAAGGAATATGGCTTTAGTGAAGCCCAGGCCGAAGCCATCGTCATGTTACAGTTATATCGTTTAACCAATACCGATATCGTTGCCTTAGAAAATGAACAGAAGGAACTATTAGCCAATATTGAGAATTTAAAAGCCATCTTAGGATCTGAAAAAGTCTTAAGAGGTGTCATTATCGATGAATTAAAGGATATTAAGAAGAAGTATCCAACTCCACGTCTCACAAAGATCGAAGATGAAGTGCGTGATACATCCATCGATGATCGTGCGATGATCATCTCGGAAGACTGCATGGTCTCTTTAACAAGAGATGGCTACTTAAAGAAGATCTCTTTACGTAGTGCTAAAGCTTCTAAAGATGCACCGATCGGGAAGAAGGACGATGATCCATTATGTGCTTTATTTGAAGCCAATACATTACATACGATCTTAGCCTTTACCAATAAAGGAAACTACTGCTTTATTCCCGTTCATAAGATTGATGAATTTAAGTGGAAGGATCTTGGCAAGCATATCAGTTATTTAATTAAAGTGCCTAATGATGAAAAATTCATTGGCGCGATCTTAGTGAAGGATTTCGATGTCGATCAGTATGTCGTTTTAGCCACTAAGAATGGTCAGATCAAGAGAGTTGCGATTCGTGACTTCTTAGTCTCACGTTTCTCAAGACCGCTCAAGTGCATGAACCTGAAAGGCGATGATGAGCTTGTCAGCGTCCAGATTTCCGATGGCCATTTAGGTGTCATTCTAGGCAGCCGGGCTGGTTATGGAGCGATGTATTCAGAAAGTGAGATCTCCGTCTTAGGCATTAAGGCCGGCGGTATTAAAGGCATGCGTTTAACGAATGATACCTTAGCCTTTATGCGTGTCTTTGATCCGATGAAGGTCGAGACATTGATGATCTTTATTGAACCAGCAGGTGTGAAACGTATTCATGTCAGTGATATTCCAGCGACAAGACGTGGCAATAAGGGTGTTCTTATTTACAAGGCACCAAAGACGAAACAGACCCATGTCATCGATGGCGAGATCTTAGAAACTTATGATCATGTCGATGTCATTGCCGGTGAAGAACATGTCAGTGTTGTCGCCAAAGATTATAATTTTATGGCTTTAAGCTCTCGTTGTGGAGCCATCAAAGATTTCTCAAGTAAAACGATCGATGATATTTATGATCCTCGTCCAATGATCATTGAAAAGGTCAAGGAAGATGAGCAAACGACAAAAGAGGATCAAACGCCAGAGGTGGATCTCGAAGTCAAAAAGAAACCAACGCTCTTTGATGATCAGATTGAAGAAGAGCCTGTCGAAGAAGAAACAGTGACACCAAAAGTCATAAAAAAGAAGAAGACAAAGACGAAAAAAGAAGATCCACAGTTTGAAGAGCTGTCTTTAGAAGACCTCTTAAACAGCGATGATTTTTAAAATGAAGAGAGGTACAGTACGTACCTTTCTTTTCGTCTAAAAATAGTGTACAATAAGCAAAAGAAAAAAGGGTGATAAAATGAGTGAATTAAGATGTTATGGCTGTGGGGCCATCATCCAGAGTGATGATCCCAAAAAGCCAGGCTATCTGCCAAAAAAAGCATTAGAAAACAGAAGTGAAGATGAGATCCTCTGTCAGCGCTGTTTTAAATTACAGCACTATCATACGAAGATGGAAGCCAGATTAACGCGTGATGATTTCTTACGCATCATCTCGAAGATCGGTGAAGAAGACTGCTTAGTCGTTTATTTAGTCGACTTGTTTGACTTTGAAGGCTCACGCATTCCAGGTCTCATGCGTCATATCGGCTACAATGATGTGTTCGTTCTTGCCAACAAGCGTGACTTGTTGCCAAGTAGTTTAAAGGATCATCGTATTATGATGTGGGTCCGTCGACAGCTCAAGCAGGATGGCATCAAACCTGTGGATGTTGTCGTGACAAGCGGGAAGAAGAGCTACAACTTCGATGAGATCTTCGAAAAAATTGAAGAATACCGTAAAGGTCGAGATGTCTATGTCGTTGGCATGACGAATGTTGGGAAATCGACATTCATCAACAGTCTGTTAAAGCATTATACGGATATCGACAGTGGTATTACGACGAGCGAATTCCCCGGCACGACGTTAGATCTGATCAAGATCCCATTTGATGAACATTCCAGTCTTTATGACACACCGGGCATCATCAATGAACATCAGATGACGTCAAGAGTCGATGAAAAAGATCTTAAGATCATCATGCCACAGGGCGAAGTACGACCAGTGACGTTCCAGCTTAACGACCAGCAGGCAATCTATATGGATGGCCTGGCTCGTATGGATTATGTCAAAGGCAATAAGGGCAGTTTCATCTGTTATTTCTCAAAACGCCTTAAGCTGCATCGTACAAAATTAGAAAATGCGGATGGTCTCTATAACCGTCATAAAACATTCACTTTATCATGTGATGATATCCAGGATATCAAAGATATGAAGACGTATTCCTTTACCTTTGATGGCACAAAGAAGGACCTTGTCATCAGCGGCTTAGGCTTTATCAGTGTCAAAGCCAAAGGACAGGTCATCGTTCATGTGCCAGAAGGCATCGATGTCGTCTTAAGAGAACCATTAGTTTAGGAGATTATATGTTAACGAGTAAACAGAAAAAATATTTAAAAAGCGAAGCCCATTCTTTAAAGCCGATCTTCCAGATCGGCAAGGATGGTGTCGGCAATAAACAGGCGCGTAGCATCAGCGATGCGTTAGAAAAGAAAGAATTAATTAAAGTCAAGCTCTTGGATACGTGTCCACAGTCACTCAATGAAGTGGCCGTTGAGTTATCCGCAAAAACAAAAGCTGATGTTGTCAATATGATTGGTCATACGATTATTTTATATAAACATAGTGAAAAGGACATTTATAAGTTACCATGAGAATTGGATTATTAGGAGGCAGTTTTGATCCTGTTCACAAGGGTCATATTGCCATTGCAAAAGAAGCATTAAAAACATTAAGCATCGACTGGTTTTATTTTATTCCAACTAAGAATAATCCTTGGAAGGATACGACGGTCGCCAGTGCCGATGATCGTGTCAATATGTTAAAGATCGCCACGCAGGATGATCAGCGTTTACGTATCTCACCGATCGAGATCGATGCCAGTGGAAACGGCAAGAGCTATACCGTGGATACACTTGCCAATCTTTGTGCGATGTATCCAACCAATGAATATTATTATTTAATGGGGATGGATCAGGTCTGTGAATTCCATAAGTGGAAAGAGGCGGACACGATCGCCAGCTTTGTGCAGTTAGTTGCCTTCAACCGTAAAGGTTATCCAACAATGCATAAGAATCTAGATAAGTATCATTTTATCAAGATGGGCAATCCTGGGATTGAAGCCAGCTCCACGCAGATCAAGGAAGGGCATTTAGAAATGCTTGATCGTGAGGTCTTAAAGTATATCTCTGCCCATGGTCTCTATTTAGATACGATGATCAAGCCACGTTTATCAAAGAAACGTTATAAACATTCTTTATCCGTTGCTAAACTGACAAAGGAGTTTGCGGAAGCGAACGGCTGTGATCCACTGAAAGGCTGGATCGCCGGCGTGATGCATGATGTCGCTAAGGAAATGGATAAGAAGGAAGCCAAGTTTTTGATGAAGGAATACTATCCTCATCATTTAGATGCCTCACGTCCTATCTGGCATCAGTGGCTCTCAAGTTTTGTCTGTCAGACAGAATTCTTGATCATTGATCCAGAAATCTTAAAGGCCATTGAAGATCATACGACGGGTTCTACGTCGATGACGAAACTTGGCAAATGTCTTTACTGCGCTGATAAGCTTGATCCATTAAGAGGCTATGATTCTTCAAAAGGTATTGAACTTTGTATGAAGGATATCGATGCTGGCTTTGTCGATCAGCTGCAGCAGTTTTATGACTACTCAAAAGAAAACGATCGTCCAATCGATGATGTCTTCTTTGAAATCTATAGAAAATACGTAAAGGGGTAATTATGACAAAATTAGAATGCATTGTGAAAGCCATGGATGATAAACTGGCTTCTCATATCACAGCCATCGACATGCGCGAGGCAAGTCCTATTTTTGATACATTTGTATTATGTTCCGCAAGCAACCAGCGTTTAATGCATGCCATTAAAGAAAATGTGGTCGACGAACTCGCAAAAAACGGCTTTGAAGTTCGTGGCGTTGAAGGCTTAAGAGATTCGAAATGGATCTTGATCGACTGTGGTGATATCGTTTGTCACATCTTTGAAAGTGATGAACGTGATAACTATGGTTTAGAAAAATTATGGGGCGATATGCCTACGATCGATGTTGAGGACATGATCACAAAATGAGTTATCAGGAATTCGCTTATTACTACGATTCTTTGATGGATCCTCAGTTTTATGAAGACTATCTTGCTTTTCTAGATAAACATGTCTCATTCCACAAAGCCATTGAACTTGGCTGTGGGACTGGTGAGATGACGTTCCGTTTATTAGCAGAAGGGAAGGATCTCATTGCGACCGATCTTTCTGATGATATGTTAGAAGTCTTAGCCGAAAAAGCGGAAGTCAAAGGCGTACATTTACCAATGTATCGTATGGATATGTGCGATTTTGAGATCAATGGCGAAATGGATGCGGTCTTATGTTTCTGTGATTCACTCAACTACATCATAGACTTAAAAGATGTCAAGAAGGTCTTCATTCATGCTTATAAAGCTCTTCACAAAGGCGGATGCTTCGTCTTTGATGTCGATTCTCTTTATAAGTGCAATGTGATCTTAAAAGATTATTTAGAAGAGAGCTATGATGAAGATTACTATTTCCATTGGGACGTCAAGAGTGATGACCATGGAGACATTATTCATCATGTCATCATTGAGGATCAGGAGACCCATCATCACGTCGATGAGATCCATCATCAGAAGACGTATGATGTGGATACATATAAACAATTATTAGAGGAAGCAGGCTTTCACCATGTGGACGTATACAGTGATTTTCATGACTATGAAGAACAGTGTGAACGAGTGATCTTTGTCTGCTTCAAGGAGGACTAAATGTTAGGTATTATTGGTGCAATGGAAGAAGAAGTCAAAGAACTTCTTGATCTGATGCAGGTCGAAAGCACAAAAGAAGATGCAAATTATAAATTTTATAAAGGTATGTTAGGAAACAAGGAAACGGTTGTCGTACAGGGTGGCATTGGGAAAGTCAATGCGACGATTTCAGCCACTTTACTTGTTCGTGATTTTGATATTGATCATGTCATCAATATCGGCACAGCAGGCGGTTTAAAACCAAACACTGAAGAAGTTGGCGATATCGTCATTTCCGAAAAAGTTGTTCATCATGACTTTGACTTGACTGGCTTTGGTCGTGCCTATGGCGAAGTGCCAGGCTTTGGTGTCGGCTTCACAGCTGATGAAAAGCTTGTCAAATTAGCCAAAGAAGTTTTAGATCAGGATCACGTCCGTGCCCATGTCGGCTTGATCGCTTCAGGTGATCAGTCCATTTCTAAGAAGGAACAGGTCGAACCCATGTTAGCACACTTCCCAGATGCTTTATGTGCTGAAATGGAAGCAGCAAGTATCGCTCAGGTCTGCACGGTCTTCAAGGTGCCATTCATCGTGACACGTGGCTTAAGTGATATTTATAATAAAGGGTCTAACGAAGTACAGTTTGATGAATATTTAAAGAAAGCAGCAGCGGTCTCTGCCAAAATGTGCTATCAGTTAGCTCAGAAGCTTGCTTAAAAATGAAGAAAAGGATCGAATTATTAGCACCAGCCGGTGATTTTGACAGCTTAAAAGCTGCCATCGCCAGCGGTGCTAATGCCGTTTATTTAGGAGGAAATGCGTTTAGTGCCCGCGCTTTTGCGAAAAACTTTGACCGTCAAGAGCTAAAGGAAGCCGTGGCTTATGCGCATCTTCGTCATGTGAAGATCCATGTCACATGTAACATCCTCTATAAGGAAGAAGAATTAGCAGATGTATTAGATTATATTGGTTATCTGTATGAGATCCAGGTCGATGCCGTGCTGATCCAGGATATTGGCTTAATGAAATTGGTGCATCAGATGTATCCTGATTTTGAGATCCATGTCTCCACGCAGATGACAGTCACATCTTTAGAAGCTGTCAAATACTTTGAAGACTTAGGCGTGACCCGTGTCGTTTTAGCCCGTGAATGTTCCCTTGAGGAGATCAAGAAGATCGTCAAGAATACGAAATGTGAAGTCGAAGTCTTTGCCCATGGCGCCCTCTGTGTCGCTTATAGTGGACAGTGTTTAATGTCTTCGATGATCGGCAAGCGTTCTGGTAACCGTGGCGCCTGTGCCCAGCCATGTCGTTTGCCTTACAATTTGGAAGAAGATGGTAAAATTTTAAATGAAGAACCATCTTACTTAATGTCGACAAGAGATCTCTGCTCCATCGACCATGTCGGAGACCTCATTGAAGCGGGTGTCACGTCTTTGAAGATCGAAGGACGTATGAAGAAACCGGAATATGTCGCTTCCATCGTTCATGCGTATAAGAAGGCCATCGATCATTACTATGATCAGAATCAGCCGGACTATAATGAAAATGACATCAATGAGATGAAACATATGTTCAATCGTCATTATACCCATGGTTATGCTTTCTTTGACGGCAAGGTCGTCGATGATGACTTCCCAGGCAACCGAGGCCAGCTC
>ONFH01000305.1 GCA_900317015.1 uncultured Erysipelotrichaceae bacterium
CAGTCTTATATTCAGAATCAGTGAGTGGGCATTCATCCACGCCCATATCAGAGATATGGACGTGGTACTCTGCCCTTTTTAATAGACCTTTGACAGTTGGGCAACAGTCATATTGAATTCAGAAGCTGTCATATGAAGATGTTTATGCTCACTCATTTTAAGACCTTCCTCCATTTTTGATTGATCACGGCTGATTACTTTTCCTAATGACTACAAAATCATTGTATATCGTAGAACTCTTCTTGCCTACCCCATATTATGCATAAAAACATGCAAAAACCGTACACAAATGTGTACGATCTACATGACTGACTGCTCCCCACGGCAAGCCGTGGAGTTTTCGCCACTAATTTATAACAATGAAATGAGTCTGACGATCAAGGAAACGACATAAGCAACGACGCATTGGAAGATGACGATCTCAAAGGCCATCTTGCCCCCAAGTTCTCGCTTGATTGAAGCAATAGCCGCAACACAAGGTGTATACAATAAGCAGAAAACTAATAAAGCTAATGTACTAGACGATGTTAAAGTGGCCTGAATGGCTTTGATTGAACCAAACAAAACAGAAATCGTCGAAACGACACTTTCCTTGGCCATAAAGCCAGAAATCAAGGCAGTCACGATACGCCAGTCATCAAAGCCCTGAGGCTTAAAGATTGGGGCGATCGCACCAGCGATGACCGCTAAGATCGAATCCTTAGAATTCGTGACAATATTCAATTGGAAGTTAAAGGTCTGTAAGAACCAGATCACAATCGTTGCTACGAAGATCACAGTAAAAGCACGCTGCATGAAGTCTTTGGCTTTATCCCATAACAGCTCTAAAACATTCTTTGCCCCTGGCATACGATAGTTTGGCAGTTCCATAACAAAAGGAACAGCTTCTCCCTTAAAATAAGAGTTCTTCAAGACTAAAGCCGTCAAGATTCCAACGACGATTCCCGTAAAATACAAACCGACCATAACTAAAGCCGCATGTTTTGGGAAGAAGGCATTCGTAAAGAACGCATAGATTGGAAGTTTGGCCGTACAGCTCATAAATGGAATAAGCATGATCGTCATTTTACGATCTCGTTCACTTGGTAAGGTACGTGTCGACATGACCCCTGGTACCGAACAACCAAAGCCCATTAACATTGGCACGATCGAACGGCCCGATAGACCGATCTTTCTTAACAGCTTATCCATGACAAAGGCAATACGGGCCATATAGCCAGAATCTTCAAGAATGGATAAGAAAAAGAATAAGGTAACGATGATCGGCAGGAAGGTCAAGACGGTTCCGACCCCATTAAAGACCCCATTGATGACTAAGGAATGAACGACTGGATTGACATGCCAGATCGTAAACATATGGTCCATATAATTCGTAAAGGCGCCAATGCCATCTTCAAATAAGGTCTGTAAGTTGCCTCCAATAACGCTGAACGTCAGATAGAAGACTAAGGCCATGATGAGCACGAACGCTGGAATTGCTGTATACTTCCCCGTCAAGATCTTATCGATGGCTTCTGAACGCTCTCTTTCCTTACTTTCCCTTGGTTTCGTCACACAGGCATTGACGACATTCATAATAAAGGCATAACGCATATCTGCAATGGCAGCCGCATGATCTAAGCCTCGTTCTTTTTCCATCTGTAAGACGATATGCTCGATCATCTCTTCTTCATTCTTTTCTAATTTTAAAGCGTCGATGACACGACGGTCCCCTTCAATACATTTTGTGGCCGCA
Organism: uncultured Erysipelotrichaceae bacterium; assembly: GCA_900317015.1. GTDB lineage: Bacteria > Bacillota_I > Bacilli_A > Erysipelotrichales > Coprobacillaceae > Intestinibaculum. The sequence continues at coordinate 1,736 of ONFH01000305.1, forward strand.
AAACGTAATGGAATATGAGCGGCCTTGGCATGGTCTTCAATTAAATTCATGATTCCATGTAAGGCACGATGGACAGCTCCACCTTCTTCATCCTCTTTACAGAAGTCGGTCACTAAAGGTTTTTCCTGATATTTCGCAATATGGATCGCATGATGGATCAGTTCGTTGATCCCTTCATTTTTTGCGGCAGAAATTGGAACGACCGGAATACCTAACATCTGTTCCATTTTATTGATGTCGACACTGCCGCCGTTGCCTCGCATTTCATCCATCATGTTTAAGGCTAAAACAACAGGTGTATCAAGCTCCATCAGCTGCATCGTTAAATATAGCGAACGTTCAATACTGGTCGCATCGGCAATATTGATGATCCCTTTTGGATTCTGATTTAAGATAAACTGACGTGAGACGATCTCTTCTGTCGTATAAGGTGACAAAGAATAGATCCCTGGTAAGTCAGTGACCTCAGTATTTTTATGATTGCGGATGACACCGGTCTTTTGATCGACCGTAACACCTGGGAAGTTTCCAACGTGCTGATTAGAGCCGGTCAGCTGGTTGAATAACGTCGTCTTGCCGGCATTCTGGTTACCTGCTAAGGCAAACGTTAACTTGGTATCATCTGGTAAAGGATGTTCGGTCTTCTTATCATGGAAGATCCCATCTTCGCCAAGACCAGGGTGCTGGCTATGAAAGACTTCTTTTTTTACAGTCTTTTTTTCATGTGCTTTGATTTTACGCACTTCGATCTTCTTCGCATCATCACGTCTTAATGTGAGTTCATAACCATGAATACGCATCTCGATTGGATCGCCCATTGGGGCATATTTGACGATGGTGACTTCGACGTGTGGAATCAGACCCATGTCTAGAAAGTGCTGTCTTAAAGCCCCTTCTCCACCAACGGACAAGATCTCCCCTGTTTCTTGTATTTCTAAATCATTAAGTGTCATGAAAGTTCCCCCCTGCTAGTTAGGATACTCTAATAATTGGAAAATTTCAATTCTTTCACCTAAATCTTAACAAATTTTATGCGTTAAAAAACATGAAATAATACGGTATTTTAGTTAGTTTTATCTAATTAGAAAAGGCTAATCTTTACAAATGTTTATCCGTTGTTTTTTCCCATTTTTCAATCACAAAAAGAAAGGCTCATATTTTCTTATTTTCCTAAATGATAAAACATTAAAATTAAAATTTAGGAAATATAATGAAACTTATTCATGACTGTTTGAGGTTACGCTTCTTTCTGAAATGCTCAATCGTATGAAGAGAAGCATAGGGAATCTCTGTTCAGATTTCTTCGTTTGATTTTCCCATATAAATATTCCCCATTATTTGCAGATAATCATTCACCAGATGATCACATATTTTCAGTGCATCCACGAAGGTCTTTTCATTCCTCTCTAAAACCTTCTTCAAAACTTTAAAAAACGTAATAACCGAAGTGCTGGCTCAAATCACCCACTCTTACTTTTTTCAATATAAGACAAAGTAGTCATTAAAATCGTGAATGCAAAATATCAGATGGAAATAACCCCGCTCTGATGTCTTCAATTTCCTCAACATTCGTCCAAAGAAACATTTCTAATAGTTTCTCATTCGAATAACCGTAGCTAATAGCATCAATCAATTCAAGATGTTTATTAATTAAATAATCACAGAGTCTACTTGCGGCTTCTAATGCTTCTTGATCAATATCCTTATTTTCGACATTTTTAAAAAAGCCATTTCTAAAACCTTCGGCGTATCCTTTTTTATAACCGATGACAATTCTTTCAAAGCCAAAGCTACGACAATAATCTTCAAGAACAACCATAGTTCCACCTCCATAACGTTTTCATTTC
>ONFH01000076.1 GCA_900317015.1 uncultured Erysipelotrichaceae bacterium
AATTAAAGTCAAAGTTTTAGGTTATGACAAGACAAAAGTAGAAAATACGAATAGTCAAAACAAAAATACTGATCAAAATACCAACCAGGATGAAAATACCGATGAAGAGGAAGAAGATCAGAGTTCCAATAAAAAGAAAAAGAATAATAGAAATTCAAACACTGAAACACAAAAGCCTCAAGAAGAGGTACCATTAAATATCCCTGCTACATTAAGTGTTAAAGTGGATGAATCAGCGACATTAACTGCCCAAGGTAAAAATATCAGATATTATGTCACAGATCCCAGTTATGTGAAATTAAGTGATGAAAGTGATTCAGGCGTAACAGTAAAAGGATTAACATCAGGAACGACCACCCTTGTTGCTCAAAGTGGTTCTTCATAACAGGAATGTGTCATCACTGTTGAAGAACAATATTCCTATAAACTCAAACCAATGCTAGAACCATTTGCCACCTACTTTATCTTAGAAACAAATGATCCTGATACATATGACTTAGAATTTGTAGATTCAGATACTGCTTATGCCAACGAAAATAATGATCCCGCCATTATCAAACCTGATACAGTCCAATTTATTGATGTCAACTATACAAATGTGGAAAAACGTCAAAATCATAATGGCTATATTGCTTCGTTAAAGACAAGCTCTGTTACTGATGGTGGCAGTTTAACAATGAAACGTATGACTGATTATTCAGGGACCTATTTAGATACAACGGTGAATGTGACACTACCTGTATTAAAATCAAATGTTCAATGTTTGCTTGATACCTATACACGTAATGATCAAAGCTTCTTTGAAAAAATGAATTCAGTTCAAATGGCCCTTGATAATATATCAGTCTATCCTCGTGCTGTTTTAAATACAAGTAAGCCAACAGGCCGTTACCCCTCTTTAGCATGTTCACCTTATAAAGAACTTTCTTTAAATAAGCATTATGAGAATATTTATTATCTTTATAGTCAAAGCAATATATACCTGCTTTCTCAGGATCTCTATCCATTTGTTTTAGATTCATTAGAATTTCCAGGAATGTTAAAAGCGGTTGCTAAAAAAACTTGATCCTTCCTGTGAGATCTCGACGACTGATTGGCATTATATCATCAAGATCACAAAAGATGGTGAGTCGAGATACTTTGGTGGTGCTGGTGCTGGCACGGCTGATCCAATGCTTGATACACGAATTAGTGAGAGGTTTAGTTTTGATAATTCTGACAATGATTATTCTACTCAGGTTACACTTGAAAAGTTGAAAAAGTTATTGTCTAGCTATGCCAATTATGCAGAAGATGATTTTTCAAAGTATGACGATATCCTCTCTGGAGATACATTTGAGAAAACCATCGGAAATGGCTCTTGGATGCGTATTAATATTGAAGGTACGAGTTTATCTACCTATGCGTATGAAGTAAAAATACTTGGCACTTATTCAGCTGTAAGTGATGCCTGGGTTGATGGACGTTATATTTCGGAAAATTAACGCTTAATAAAAGGTGAAACCTTTGATAAGCATAATACATCGGATATCATTCTTACTAATCAGACAATCACTGATCGTGATGGTATCAAACATGAAGGTGTCAATATGAAATACACCTATCATGAAGACTCTAAGGCTTGGGTTGATGAAAGTGATTATCAATATTACCTAGGAAAGGGGTTTATCGATGTAGAATCGACGCCTGATCAATTTGTCATCACTCAAGATGAAGTAAAAAATATGTCAATTGATGGTAATAACAATACTGATCCTGAACATGGACTCATCTATGATGGGAGTGCTGAACCAGGAACACCGTTTTAATGAAAGAGCCGCCATTTTGGCGGTTCTTTTAGTTAAGTGTATTGGGGTCTTTATCTGAAAAGACAACTTTATAAGCATTGCCGACATCGACAAAATCTAAGCCTTTTTCTAAAATCTGTTCATGATACTCATCATACTGATCATCGATTTGCGACTTAGGAATCAAAAGCTTTCCTTCTCGCACCTGTTGATAGAGCTGAACAATTGGCTTTTCTCCATAACATGAGACATGACGTGTTGTATTAAAGCAGAGTTCAATAAGACGTAAGCAATCTTTCTTGTTAAGATCACTAATCTCATCCCATTCCTCTTGAATGACTTTAATCAGTCCATCAACGGGACTATCATTCGTGGCTAGTACGAACAGACAAATCACATGATTCATAATCTCACACACGTCCACATCACTATGAACTGTTAAATACTCAAGCAAGTCAATGTAGTTATCATTATGATAAGGAAATCTATAATTACTGAAATCTTCTAAATCGATAGGATCAAAAGGTGTAAAACCAAACTGAGAAGAAGCATGAATTTGTTTCGCCATTTCTTGTTGCTCATTCTTTAAGATATCATAAGCGGTAAAGTGTTTTGTCTTCTGATTATAAATGAGATCATAAATACGTAATTGATTGTGATAATCAAAGAATTCATCCATAGAGGTATCTTTGATACTGTTTTCCCATAAGTGATACATATGATCTAAATCAATATCCATATACAACATCGCTGCATAAAGCTCTAAGGCTTTCATCGTGGAATATTTATGTCGATGTTCTTCAAAGATAGGATCATTAAGAATATGTAAAACATTCTCTTTTGTTTCCTCATCATAACTAAAGCGGTAGTTAGAAATACTTGTAAAATAGCCTAAATCAATGATCGGCTGAATACTCATATATTCATATACATCTACAACCCCTTCTCCATTAAAGATGGCTTTGACTGTTTTAACACCAAGATCACTTAATTCAAGTAAATCATTTTTCATAACCTCTTCATTTTCTAAATCGTTTTTCACACGTTCAAAAAGTGCCTGACGACGATCCTCTCTGGTATAGGTAAGATTTCTTTGAGTCAACAGTTTACGATAGTCACCAATATCTAAAGTACTTAAGCGTTCTTTAAGATCTTTTCGCCCTTCAAACCAAGCTGCTTTCTTTATTTTTTCTTTCTTTAAAGCATCCATATTCATCCTCTTTTCTTTGAAAGAAAGAAAAACGACATGAGTCGCTTTCTCTCTTATTTAAGATCTTCATTCACAAGTTCAGCCATGACCTCTGGCATATGCTTTGAAACCTCTTCTGGCATCACCGTATACGCCTTTTTGGCCAACTTTTCACCCACATAGCTATGTAAGTACACCGCTAACATGACCGCATCGATTGGTTTATAGTGCATACCTAAGAAGGCTGTGACGATGCCGGCTAAGGTATCCCCCATCCCACCAACAGCCATGGCTGGTGAACCAGAATGGATACGCACATTCTTAGTACCATCGGTGACGATCGTATTAGGACCTTTAGCGACCATGATGACATGATACTTCTTGGCAAAGTCTTTAGCGGTTTCCATCACATCATCCACTTCATCAGTATGTAATAAACGTTTGAACTCACCAATATGTGGTGTTAAGACGATCGTACGATCTCCCTTAAGGAGATCTAAGTGTTTTGATAATAATGTTAATCCATCGGCATCAATGACCAATGGTGCATCACTATTATGGAACACATCTAACAGATAGTTTTCCGCCTGTTCATCTAAGCCTAGGCCAGGACCGATCATAATCGCATTATGACCTTTTAGTAGATCTTCATTTAAACGTTCAGGACGGTCGATCACAATGGCTTCTAGTAGAATAGCAGGAAGTAACTGTGTGACGGCTGGATCACTTAAGACTTTGACGATCCCCGCCCCGCTTAGAGCACAGCCTTTGGCCGCTAA
>ONFH01000306.1 GCA_900317015.1 uncultured Erysipelotrichaceae bacterium
CCCATAAAGGAAAGGATCGAACTATCACCATTGGTGTGAACATGAATACATCCCAATGTAAAAAACAGACCCGTTAAGACAATACAAATGATAATAAAAGTAAAAAACACTCGATTTTTCAAGCAAATCAACTCCTCTATATCCCTAATTTCATTATATAATGATTTAAAAAATATTTCGATAATGAAAGTAGATTTCAAAAAAAACAAAAGAAAAAACACGATTGGGGGATCGTGCTCTCTTAATAAATAAATTGTTAGGGAAGGGAAATTTATATGTTTTATTATCAGTCATCTCTTGATGACAAGGATAATATAAAGGGTATTTATGTCATGAATGTGAACTCTCTCATAAATCTTGATACCACCTGATTTTTCTTTCGTTAGGGGCAAAAAGAAAAACACGATGGGGAGTCGTGCTTTCTTACTTAATAAATTGTTAGGGAAGGGAAATTTATATGTTTTTATTATGTGTCATCTCTCTTGATGACAAGGATAATATAAAGAATGTTTATGTCATGAATATGAACTCTATCATGAATCTCTGTTAAAGAAATGTTAAAACTAATATTTAACCAAATTTTCAAAATGAATCCATAAAAAAAGAACTAGATTGCTCTAGTCCTCATAATGAATAGTGATAAAACGATTACGTCCTTCACCCTGTGATTCCGTTGATAAATGATCCATTTCTGCAATTGTCTGATGAATAACTTTTCTTTCATCAGCTGGTAGAGGATCTAACGCAACATCAACATGTGTACGCTGAACCTGTTTACCAAAATGTTTTGCAAGAGATGTCACTTTCTTATAGCGGTTTTCCTTATAGCCGTTGATATCTAAGCTTAATTCAATACGTTCTTTGAACTCTGTACTTACCGCATTCTTAACAATAAAGTTCAGGGTTCTTAAGATCACACCATTCTTACCAATCAAGATGGCATTGTTATCAGTATCGATATTCACATAGATACGTTCATCCTGTTTGAAGATGGCCATTTCACAAGTAAAGCCCATATCTGTTAAGATCGTACGAATATAATTTTCAATATATTCTTCGACCATACTTTCTGTATAACATTCAATGACAACTTTCTTATTGAAAAGACCTTTCTTTTCTTCTACAACATTGTAGATGAGCAATTCTTCTGTAATACCAAAATCATCACATGCCTTGGCAATGGCATCATCTAAAGTTTTTGCTTCAAAAGTTTTCATAGTTTCACCTTATCTAATGACATTTGCATCTTTCTTCTTCTTTTCTTCATCAGCTTTTTCTACGAAGTAGATCTGAATGAAGATCGTTCTTATTACAGTAATAACATTGGTCGTGATCCAGTAGAAAGACATGGCGGCAGGCATTGTTAAACCGAAGTAAACGATCATTGCGACCATAATCCAGTTCATTGACTTCATCTGTTTCTGCTGCTTTGATTCTTTGTAATTTGGATTACGTTTCAACATAATGTTGTTGATCTCAATAGCAATCCACTGAGAGAAACCCATTATGGCAATTAAAATGATGTAACCCCACAATCCGCTTGCAATTGCGCTCATAGGTGTCTTACCTAAGTTAAGACCAAAAGCTGTAGACGTATAGAGAATTTCAACTCTCTGTACGGCACTCCACATAGCGAACATGATTGGTAATGTTAAGAAGGTTGCAAAACTACTGAGCATCGAGATGTTATTCTTCTTGTAGAGATCCTGAATTTCAGCAGACATTCTCAACTGACTGGCCTGATCATTTTTACCCTTGTACTTATCCTGGATCTTCTCCATTTCAGGCTGAATCATCTGCATCTTCTGAGATGAAACTGTCGATTTGATCATGAAAGGTAAGATAATCAAGTTGATCAAAATAGTCATACCGATGACGCCCCACAAAATATTACCAGTAAGACCATTTAACCAAAGAATACCTTTGGCGATTGGAATGACAAGAATAAAATCGAAGAAACCTGCTTTAGGCGACCACTTTGTTGCCTCAGTGATTGCTCTGCTTGCTTTAAGTTTGCCATGGGCATCTAAGTTATTAGTACATCCTGTTAACAATAGTACGATTGCAAGCAACGCAAAGATCTTCAAATACTTCTTTGTACGTTCATCAAGTACCATTTCTTATTTTTTCCATCCTTTATAAAGTTTTCTTGTATAAGGATTCAAGCATCTGATAATTTGATTGATAATCATTTCTCAGATATTGCTTCCTTACGATAATGATATAGTCACAACTACGATCTTTATCAAAAATTTCTTGAGCCATCATTCTTACCTGTCTTTTGATCTTATTTCTTAAATGTGCTTTTCCAAGCTTTTTAGAAACCGAAAATCCGACACGAAGATGCATTTCATTAGGAAAATAGTAGAGCACGAAAGATTTATTGGCCACACTTTTTCGATGATGAATGATCCTTTCAAAATCCTGACTCTTTTTAATTCTGAAACATTTCTTCATTGTTTAATTAGAAAAAAAGCCACATTAAAGTGGAGCTTTTTTTAACATGATAATGCTTTTCTTCCTCTTTTGCGGCGTCTAGCGATAACTTTTCTACCACCAACTGTTGCCATTCTTGCTCTAAAACCGAAAGTTTTAGCTCTTTTTCTTTTATTTGGCTGATATGTTCTTTTCATATTCATTTACCTCCATTTTTAAAATACTTTATACTAAGTTAACATATGCTCACTCATTATACGGAAACGATTTTCTAAAGTCAATAAAATTCGACAATTCTAGACTTTTTTGCGATGAAACGCTTCCAGAAATACACCAAAATAAG
>ONFH01000075.1 GCA_900317015.1 uncultured Erysipelotrichaceae bacterium
CTTGCTGGCATTAACGACGCTTTTCCATGAAAGCTTGAGAGAATACGTATAAGCTTTCGCTTTCAAACCTGAAATCTTTTGATAATAGCTACCAGTCTTGACTGTTTTGACCTTTGTCCAAGGTCCAGCGACCTTTTTCTTAAAGGCACGCATACGAAGCTGGTATTTGGTCTTTTCCCTAGCCATTGTCAAAGTACGATTTGTCGCCTTCTTGCTTACCCAAACACTGTACCAAGTCTGTCCACGACGATAGCCAATCTGATAGCTTGTCGCATTCTTGACTTTTTTCCATTTCGCAGTGATCTGCGTACTTTTGGCTTTGACTGAAAAATTCTTAACATTTGGTCCTTTCGCATGAACAGGGCTCACGCCGATACAAAGCGAAGTGACCATCGTAAAAACAATTGATAATCTTTTCTTCATAACATGCTCCCTTCTCGACTATTTTACCATACTTCCTCAAAATCTCAAATCGTGTGACCGGATTCTTTCTTTCAATATACATTTCTCACGATTCTTTGTGGTATACTTAAGGAATGAAGGGAGATTTTTACATGCATTTCCATACAAAACAAGTCAATATGCTTGAAGGTCCATTGACCGGTAAGATCGTCCGCTTTGCCATTCCATTAGCCTGTGCCTCTGTCTTACAGCAGTTATTCAACTCAGCTGACTTAGCAGTCATCGGTCGTTTTGAAAATGCCACGGCCATGGCAGCCGTGGGATCCAATGCCGCCATCGTCAGCTTACTTGTCAGTTTATTTAGTGGCCTTTCATTAGGCTCGAACGTCACTGTAGCATCGCTCATTGGGATGAAGAAACATGAGGAAGTCAATCGTGCTGTTCATACATGTGTAGCTTTATCGCTGATCTGTGGTGTCATCATATGTGTCCTTGGGGAAGTCATTGCCCCACAGATCTTAAAAGTGACATCAGTTCCTGCAAATGTCCTTCCCTTAGCTACACTTTACTTGCGTATTTTATTTTTTGCTTTACCATTCTTGATCATCTATGACTTTGGCAGCTCCGTCTTACGTGCCAAAGGAGATTCGACAAGACCGCTTTATGTGTTATTTGTTTCAGGCATTATGAATGTCATCTTAAACATCATCTTTGTCGCCCTCTTTCATTTAAGCGTTGCCGGTGTCGCCATTGCAACGATGATCTCCAATATGTTTTCAGCATTTACGATCCTGTTCTTCTTAAGGCATGAAGAACCAGAATTTATGATTTCAATGAAAAAATTACGTATTGAAAAGCAGTATCTCAAACGCATCATTGGCATCGGTGCGCCTGCCGGCATCCAGGGCATGGTCTTCTCGCTTTCAAATGTCATCATTCAAGCCGGTATCAACTCTTTTGGTGCCAACTACATTGCCGCCAATACCGCAGCCCTTAACTTTGAAACGATGGGCTATTATGTCATCAATGCCTTTGGTCAGGCTGCTACGACCTTTACAAGTCAGAACTTCTCGGCGAAGCTCTATGATCGATGCAAACGCATCTATCGTATTGCCATCGTGATCGGGATGTCTTCGACATTCGTCTTAAGTATGATCTTCTGGTTTGGTCGTGCCCCATTCATGTCTTTCTTTACCACAAGTGAAACGGTCATGAAGATCGGTTATATTCGTTTGATGATCATTGATAACTTTGAATTATTAACAGGGACTTATGAGATTCCTGGTGGCTGTTTACGAGGTATGGGTCATTCCGTAATACCTGCCATTATTACGATGATTGGATCCTGTGTCTTCCGTGTCATCTGGGTCTCAACGATCTTTGTCTCCCAACATACTTTACCAATGTTATTAATCGTTTATCCGATCTCCTGGGTCATCTGTGGCACCGCTATGCATATTGCCTACTTTACAATGCGCCACAAGCTCTTCAAGCAGGCTTAAAGACAGAGTCTCCTCTGTCTTTTCTTTTGTCCTATTTATGTTATAATGAACACATCAGAGCAAGTATGTAGCCGATCGTTTTCTTAATTTTTTGATCGGTGCTCTGATTTTCATAATTCTGTTATGGCATGCCCATAACCCGTTCCTTTTTTTGGCGTAAAGCCAGTTCATTGATCAAGACAGCCTTCATGGCTGTCTCTTCTTTTTGCTTCATCCAAAAAGGACCTCCTTATATAAGAAGGTCCAATACATTTTCATTCATAGAAATGATGCAAAATCATTAATCATGGACATCGTAGAATACTAATCGATAAGATCCTTCCTTCAATAAATCAATGGTTACACTCCCACTGAATTTATTTCCTTGGAAGACGGAATCAGTGATGATCTCGCCAGACTTTACCACAACATTATTTTCATCAAATAACTTATAATCCAACTCAAGCATGCGACTTGATCCATTATTGGAGTAGATATTTTCTCCCGTATAATTTAATTTCAAGTCAAATTCGTTTGAATTAAAACTATAATATGTCTTTTCAATACTTACATTCTGAATGATGAATTTATTACGAAGTGTTCCATCTAAAGAATTACTAAAAGTTGCTGGAAGCGTTGGTAACGAAATCTCTAGATCATGAACATTGACGTTACATTGTGCTGTATGGTCACCCACTTGAGCAGTGATCGTAGCTGTTCCCTTACTCACACCTGTCACTTTTCCATTAGCATCGACAGTGGCAATCTGATTATTAGAAGAACTAAATGTCACATCCGTCGTTTTATAATAAGTAGACTGAATGTAAGCATCGATTTGAACTGTTCCTCCGACCATAATGTTATTGAGCTGACCGTTATCGCCAATGGTGATCGTTGTTTCTCTCTTTTCTTTTTCAACTTTGAGGTCATTGATTTTCTGAACACATTTATTAAGTTTATCGACAACAGACTGATCAACTAACGCTTTTTGTGCTGGTGTCAAAATATCATAGCTCGTCTTGGCAGAAGCGACCTTTAACTCATCATTTAATGTTAATGCATCAACACTTGGCAATGCATTAATTTCCTTCGTTGCTAAATTTGCTAAAGACTGATCTTCACTTAGTGTGGAGTTATTTGTGTTCGTAGAAGTTTTCGAACTTTTTACCACTGTCACCTTACATTTGTATTTCTTTTTTCCAACTTTGACTGTGATCGTTGATTTTCCAGCTTTTATAGCTTTCACTGACCACTGATTCTTTTTCTTCTTTTTTACTTTAATGACTTTTTTGTTGGACGCTGAAGCTTTTCCTGTCTTTTTCGTCCCTTTGAGCTTTAAAGTAAATGATTTTCCTTTCTTAAGCTTCTTTGACTTCACATTCAAGGATACCTTTTTCGACTTGCTTTTTGCAAGTGTGATGGTCGTCCCTGTTGATAAGATCATACTTGCTGCCAAAATGGCAGAAATAATTGTTTTCCCATTCATAAAATGTCCCCTTTCTTGATAATTTTATTATAACAAAGAAAAAATTGTGCTATGAATAAAAGTGATCTCTCTAAAAAAATCATCTCATTCCCCTTTATGATCTGATTTTTGTAACATAAGAAAAGAAGGTCGATGCGTCGAACCTTCCTAATAGATAAATTGCATTCGCTTGTGTATGTGCTTATTTTTTAAATTTCAATATCTCTTTTTTGATTTGAACAAATTCGTCTTCTGTTAATGTCCCTTCATCACGAAGTTCTTTAAATCTTTTCAGATTTGCATAAAGCACATCGAATTCATGGTTGATCTGTTCAAGATCTCTTGGTCCTTGGATCTGTTTGACTTCATTCATCTTAGGTGGTTTACAACTGCCATGATTTTGATCAATAATTTTGGCAATCTTTTCGTTACTGATCACAGAGTCTGCATCAGATTTCTTTAAGACCTCGCTCACAAAATTTGAAAACTCTTCAAGGGTATAGCCATACCGATAAACAAGATTTTTACAATCATCAAACATGATATCTGAACGTCCTCTTTCAATGTCAGATAACCAAGTTGCAGATTTATTCACTTTACTACTGGCACTTCCCTGTGTGAACTTTGCTTTCTTGCGCAGGCATTTTAAGACACGTCCTTGTGCTATTAGATTTGTGTTATATTCCTTATTTCTACTCATTGATCTTTCCTCCTAATCAGTCATTCCTCTATGTTTAAAGAATCCAATGCTTTGCTAAAGCCAATAAACAAAATAATAAGAGTCCAGCAGGAAAAATGGCCATGGCGATCACAAAGAACA
>ONFH01000062.1 GCA_900317015.1 uncultured Erysipelotrichaceae bacterium
GATAATTCATACACATCATAAAGCGACATCGTCGTCTGGTTCGTTAATACATAGGACTTTTCAGGATCTAATTCATCAAAGTCTTCCTTCTTTGTGATCAGATGAATATGTTCTGGGTCGATCGTTAACGCTCCTTCTGATTCAGGATGTTTTTTCTTCCCGATGTAGAGGACTTCATAGCCTTCTTTTAATTCCTCTTTAATCAAATCATGCGTTTTGATGACATCTAGACATGATGCATCGATGACATGAAGTCCTTTCTTTTCTGCTTTTTCTGTGACAATATCACCGGCACCATGCGCCGTGATAATGACTGTTCCATGGTCGATCTCATCTAGAAGTTCGACTCTTGTCTTATCCTGATCTTCGATCGTGATCGCACCAAGATCCTTTAACGCATTGACAATATATTCATTATGGACGATCATTCCTAAAATATAGAGCGGTTCATCCTTTTTCTCCTTAGCGGCCGTTTTCGCAATGTTGATGGCGCGAACGACTCCTTTACAATATCCTCTTGGGACTATTCCTGTTACCTTCATTCTTTTCACCTCATTCCTATTCTACCAAAAACTGTATTTTCTTTACATTTCTTTTGCAAAATCGATTGAATATTGTTATACTCTTTAAGGTTCAAAGGAGGCGAAAAATATGGAAAACTTCAATGAATTTTCTTTTAGAGATGACATTATGAACGTCATCGACCATATGCATTTTAATAAACCAACACCGATTCAGGAAGCCGTCATTCCGCTTGTTTTAAAGAAGCGTGACGTCGTTGGGATCTCACAAACAGGAACAGGGAAGACCCATGCATTCTTACTGCCGATCATGCAGCACATTGATTCTAGCAAAGAATCCGTTCAGGCGGTCATTGCCGCCCCAACAAGAGAACTGGCCCAGCAGATCTACGAGAATGCCAAAGTCTTCAAAAAATATAATGAGAACTTACGGATCTCTTTGATCATCGGCGGGAGCGATAAGCAGAAAGCCATCAATAAGCTTTCTCATCAGCCCCATCTTGTCATCGGGACACCAGGTCGTATCAAGGACTTAGCCATAGATGAAAAGGTCTTACATATTACAACGGCCGATACATTCGTCATCGATGAAGCTGATATGACATTAGAATATGGCTACTTCGAAGACTTAGATACCGTTTTAGGAAAAATGAAAGACGACTTACAGATGCTCGTCTTCTCCGCTACGATCCCAGAAGCAATGAAGCCATTCCTTCGTAAATATATGAAGAATCCAGAGATCATCACGATTGATCAACAGCTCCCTGCTTCAGGTCATGTGAAACATTATCTGATTCAGACTAAGCATCGTGATCGTTATGAAGTCTTAAAGGAGATCATGAACATGATCGATCCTTATATTTGTATCATCTTTGTCAATCGTCGTGGCGAAGCTGTCTCACTTGCGAAAAGGTTACGTGAAGATGGCTATAAAGTCGGCGAGATCCATGGGGACTTGGAACCTCGTGAAAGAAAACAGATGATGCGTCGCATTCATAACAATGAATATCAGTACATCGTGGCAACTGATATTGCCGCAAGAGGCATCGATATCGATGGGGTCTCTCATGTCATTAACATGGAATTCCCTACGGAACGTGATTTCTATATCCATCGTTCAGGACGATGCGGTCGTGGCAAATACGAAGGTGAATGTTATTCAATGTATGACACGACCAACCAGGCCATGGTCGAAGCTTTAGAAAAACGTCATATTCACTTCGAAATGAAGGCCATTAAGAACGGTCAGTTAGTGGATGCTGGGGAACGATTAAAACGTAAGAACCGCACCCACGAACCAACAGAACTTGAAAAAGAAGTGCAGAAGATCGTTCGTAAGCCAAGAAAAGTCAAACCTGGCTATAAGAAAAAGAGAAAGAGAGAAGTTGACAAGCTCTATCGTAAACAAAAACGTGCCATCATCCAGGCCGATATTAAACGTCAGAGAAAAGAACGTTATAAGAAGGCGCAGGCGGAAAAGACACGTCGTGAATGAGGCGATGATTAATGACAAAGTTATTAATTGGTTCGCATGTCGGTATGAAAGCCCGCAAGTTCCTCTTAGGTTCTGTTGAAGAGGCCCTTTCTTACAATGCGACGACATTCATGTTCTATACCGGGGCACCACAAAATACCCGTCGTAAACCGGTCAGTGAACTGAGAGTTGATGAAGCCAAAGCGTTAATGAAGGAATATGGCATCGATCTCAATAACATCGTTGTTCACGCCCCTTATATCATCAATCTTGGCAATACTGTGAAGAAAGAAACGTATGAATTAGCGGTCTCCTTCTTAAAGGAAGAGATCCGCCGTGTCGAAGAGATTGGGGCAACTCGTCTCGTTCTTCATCCTGGTGCGCATGTGAAAGCTGGTGAAGAAGCTGGCCTCAATGCCATCATTGATGGACTTAATGAAGTCTTAACACCAGACACAAGGGTCACGATCGCCTTAGAAACGATGGCTGGTAAAGGCACAGAACTTGGCACATCTTTTGATCAGCTCGCGTACATCATTGATCATGTCAACTTAAGCGATCAACTGGGACTTTGTCTTGATACTTGTCACTTAAATGATGCTGGTTATGATGTCACTCAATTTGATGACATTTTAGATGAAGTTGATCAGAAGATCGGTCTTGATCGTGTCAAAGTCATTCATGTCAATGATTCCAAGAATCCAAGAGGTGCACATAAAGACCGTCATGAAAACATCGGTTATGGAACGATTGGTTTTGATACGCTAAACAAGATCGTTCATAATCCTCGTTTAGAAAATGTCCCTAAGATCTTAGAGACACCATACATCAACGATCAGCCTCCTTATAAAGAGGAGATCGAGATGTTTGAAAACAATACATTCAATGATCATTTAAAACAGGATCTTTCATGAATCCTGTTTTTTTTAATACGACGAGAAATATTCAATGAGCATCCGAATGGCCTTTTTAGGCACATGCGTCTTATGCCACAAGTAGTTTTCTAAATAATCATGATTCCCTTTAGAGGCAATCGCATAAGCATTCTGCTGCATCGCCTTTAAAAGAATGCTCGAGGTCTTCTCATCGCAGGCAATATCAAACATACATAAGATCTGAGAAAACTGATGGAATGAGATCACATTAATATAAAATCGAGACATGGTATCACCTTTCTCTTTATAAGATTTATTTTCTTATTATAATTAACAATGCTAATTAACTATGTTAACTAAGGAGGATAGAATGGAGATCAATTTAACAAAGTCATTAATTAAAGCATGTTTTGATGCCAAAGACTTAGTCGATATGATGCCAGAACTGCCTAAGGGCGTCACGCCTTTAGCCATCCGCATTCTTGATACGATCGAACAATTGACTCGTGAACAAGGCTGTGCGCATCCTCGTGATGTCGCTAAAGCCCGCAAGCTCGCTTTGCCAAGCGTGACTCGCAGCGTCAAAGCGCTCGAAAAGCTTGGCGCCGTCAAAAAGGAAACAGATCCAGAAGATCGTCGCTTTATTAAACTGACTTTGACCCCTTTAGGGCAAAGCTGGTATGACAAATACGTCGATCACTTCTATCAGAATTATGCCAATGCTTTGGGGAATATTAGTGAAGCAGATGCCAAAATTATGATCGATGTGATCACGAAGATGAATCAGGCGATGAGAGTCTGCACGAAGGAGGAATTTTATGGACGCAATTCATGAAAAACAAGATTTCACGCAAGGAAATATCTTAAAGAAATTACTGTTATTTATGTTGCCGGTGTTTGGGGCATTAGTCCTCCAGGCCATGTATGGGGCCGTGGACTTATTTGTCGTTGGCCGCTTTGGCACGACTGCCGGTTTGTCTGGTGTTTCAACTGGTTCCCAGGTCCTAAACCTGGTCACTTTCGTCATTACCGGGTTGGCTATGGGGCTGACGATTCAAATCGGTCACTACATGGGTGAAAAAAGACCAGATAAGATTGGACCACTCATTGGTGCTGGTGTGATCACGTTCCTGGTCATTTCGGCCATCTTATGTGTGGCTATGGTCGGTGGAGCCCATACGATTGCCACCCTCATGCAGGCACCAAAAGAAGCCATCAATGAAACAATGACCTACATCCGGATCTGTGGCGCCGGGATCTTCTTTATCGTCGCCTACAATGTCATCGCCGCCATCTTTAGAGGACTTGGTGATTCGAATACGCCATTGTTATTCGTGCTGATTGCCTGCATCGTCAACGTCGTGGGGGACTTATTCTTTGTGGCCGGCTTAAAGATGAATGTCGCTGGGGCTGCTTTAGCCACTGTCTTAGCACAGGCTGTTTCCGTCATTTTGTCATTGGTCATTATGAAAAAGAAAGCTTTACCATTTACGATGAAGAAAAGTGACTTACGCATCACAAAGAAGACGGTGGTCTTCTTAAAGATCGGCTTCCCATTAGCACTGCAGGAATTTATGACGCAGATCTCATTTATTGCCTTATGTGCCTTTGTCAATGCCTTAGGGCTTGAAGCGTCAAGCGGTTATGGTGTGGCTTGTAAGATCATCAGCTTTATCATGTTGATCCCGACATCACTGATGCAGTCAATGGCCTCATTCGTTTCACAGAACGTCGCTGCCTATAAGGAAGACCGTGCCAGAAAAGCCATGTTAACAGGCATGATGTTTGGCTTGACCGTCGGAATCTGTGTCTTCATCTTGATTTACACGCATGGGGACCTGGTTGCTTCGATCTTTACGAAAAATACGATCGTCATCCAGAATGCGGTGAAATACTTAAAAGGGTTTGCCGGTGAAGCCATCGTGACCGCCTTCTTATTTAGTTTCTATGGCTATTTCAACGGGCATGACCGTTCACTCTTTATTATGATTGCCGGCTTAGCGCAGACATTCATCGTGCGTTTACCATTTGCTTATTATCAGTCTATTCAGCCACATGCCTCCTTAACGATGATCGGCTTAGCAGCGCCAATTGCGACAAGCTTTGGGATCCTCTTATGTCTGATCTATTATTTCAAAATCAAAAAGACTCTATTTCAAGAGTCTTAGTAAGGCATGATCGTTTGAATAAAACGGTATGTGATCTCGGCAGTCACGCCCCAGATCACTTCATGAGAAAACATATATAAGTAGACTTCTCGCTCAAGCTTCGGCCAGGTATAATCCTGTCCGCCAGGAAGTAATTCCACCGGGAAGTTCTCTTCTGGTGTCGTTGTCGTCACAAGCTTATAGCGATGTGGTGTATTCGCCATCAGCCATTGTATTGGAACGTAGAAGAGATGATCCACTTCATCTTTGGAATACGTTCCTTTTTCATTATGAAGAAGGCCAACGACCGGCCAGATGATCTGGCCATTGCCCATTTGAAAGGCATCCATCTCACCGATGATCTCAATGTCTTCTTTATTTACATAAAGTTCTTCACATGTTTCTCGAACACTTGTTAAAAGCGCATCTTCGCCCTCTTCCATCCGTCCCCCAGGAAAGCAGACTTCGCCAGGCTGATGTCTTAATTTTAATGAACGGACTTCATAAAGCAGGCAAAGATGACCATCATGTTCGACAAGTGGCACAAGCACGGCAGAATCTCGTTTCTTTGGTAAACGGTTCTGTCCTTTTCGTCCCCCGTAAGCTTTTTTGATCTCCTCAAGAATCATAGAAGATCCTTTCGGTTCATCGTATCAATGACTTCCTGATAATCTTCTTTGACCTCTTTGACATTTGAGGCTAAAAGATAAGCATGAGGTAATTCTTTTCGCATGACGGCATGAATTGGGACAAGGTCCATCTTAAAGGTCGTAATGATACTCGGTGCTTTGGCACTGTACATATCAAGATCCCCATAGAAGAGCCATGTCTCTGGTGTATTCGATAAGTCCAAATGACGGAAATGCGTGTAGTCGTCAGTTCCTGTTAAAAGATCCTTCCCATATTCAAAAGTCATCAATGGATCTTTTTTAGAGATCTTCTTCATCTGTTTTGTTTCTTTCCCGACCGCATTCCCAATTGGTGACACTAAGAATAAGAATCGTGGTGTCTCTAACTGTTCATGGCTGTTATTAAATGGGAAGAAGTCGATCATCAGACTGGCTCCTAAAGAATAGCCAAAGAAATCGATAGCTTTTGGTTTATAGTATTTTAACATCTCTTTATACACTTCATAAAGACAAGCTGTCTGACCATTGATCGTCTGATCCTCTCTTGGATAATAAGGCACCCAGACATCTCGATGCGTTTCATCGCCAAGCCTCCAAGCGGCTTCTAACTCATCATTTGAAGGATTTAAAGGCAATTCACTCCCTGGGGCACATAGGATAGCCTTATTCGCTGGCGTCTTCTGCACCATCTTCACAACAGGAAACGTGATCAGTTTAGAATTAATGACCAGCTGGATCTCGATCTGAGAGAAAAGATGATCATAATTTTCCTTTGGTAAGGCCAAAGGATGTTTGTCATTATAGGCTTTGACTTTTTCATCAAGTTCTTCTTTTGACTTTTCGGTCCATTTTTTAAACCCTTTACGTTTTAAGGCATTTTTATATAAAGTTAATGATAAACTCATTATTCCACCTCCACTCTTTCTTCATAATTCACTAACGATCCCCGATGATAAATGGCCTTGGCGCTATAAAGCTTCTTTTCATCAAGCCATTTGATAAAATGTGGATCTGCTTCCCACATCGGCAGATCAAGCAGCTGATCATTATCGATCCAGCTGAGCGTCCCTTCATTACAGTCGCTCATCTCACCTGTAAAATCATCACTTGTATAAATAAACATCATTTCTTCATAATCATCATCGCAGAACGTCACGATACCACATAAGCGGGCAGTACGTATGAGATAATGGGTCTCTTCATAGGTCTCTCGCACCGCACATTCATACGGTGTCTCACCAAAGCATTTCTTACCACCGACCCCGATCCATTTTCCTTCATTGAGGTCATGTTCCTTCTTATTACGAAAGAGCATCAGAGTCTGGCCATCACGTCTTAAATAGACTTGTGTCGTGACTAACATCAGTAGTAAGTGAAGTAGTCAGGAGATGAACTTTCCACAAATTCGATCTCTGGCACTTTCTTTCTTAATTCATCTGCTAAATGAGAGACCATGATGACTTCGGCATGATGTCCGATATCAACTAAGACTTTATTTTGAATATCGGCCTGTTCCCCAATATGATATTTAAGATCACCTGTTAAATACGCATCGGTATGCGCCTGATCTAAGAAATCCGAACCGCTGCCGCCACAGATGGCTGCCGTCGTGATCGTCTCTTTATGACCAGCGACATGAACGGTCTTTAATGAAAAGACGTTTTTTATATGTTTAAGAAAATCATCAAAGGCTAATGGCTGATCAAAATGGCCAGCCTTTGCCATATGCGAGTCTTCAAAATCATAAAGGTCTTCTAAGCCTAACGCTTCGGCAAGCCAGATATTCATTGAGACTTTATCAAGTGGGGTATGTGAAGAATAGATGACTAGGTCATTTAAGATCACATCTTTGACCGTCTGTCCCATATCTGTTTCTAGATCTAAAGAAAGATCCCGAAATAAGTAAGGATGGTGAGTGATGAGCATATCACAATTTTGTGAGATGGCTTCTTTGATCGTACGATGGTCACTATCTAAGGCGATCATCACCTTTTTGATTTCTTTACGACGATCTCCAGCCTGAAAGCCCGAATGATCCCAGTCTTCCTGTAAGGATAGTGGATAATGTGCTTCTATAATTTCAATGAGTTCTTGTGCAGTCATATATATTTACTCCTCTTTTTATGCTTCTATTATACTCTATCGGCCAACTAAAAACGATAAAACTTCATGCAAAAAGGACAGTTTGCACTGTCCCCTTACTTTATCGATTTAAGAAATCCTTTAAACGTTTTGAACGTGAAGGATGTTTTAACTTTCTTAAAGCCTTGGCTTCGATCTGACGAATACGTTCTCTTGTGACATGGAATTCCTGTCCCACTTCTTCAAGCGTACGCGTACGTCCATCATCAAGACCAAAACGTAAACGTAAAACTTTTTCTTCACGGTCTGTTAATTCTAACAGCACTTCGTTTAATTCGTCTTTTAATAATTCTTTAGATGTGTAGTCATCTGGTGACATAGCGCCTTCATCTTCAATGAAGTCACCTAAATGAGAATCATTTTCTTCCCCAATTGGTGTCTCCAAAGAAACAGGTTCCTGAGAGATCTTCATGACCTGACGGACCTTATCGGCATCCATGCCATCCATTTCTTTCGCAATTTCTTCAGCTGATGGTTCACGACCTAATTTCTGCACTAACTGACGCTGCGTCTTAGCGACTTTATTGATTGTTTCAACCATGTGGACTGGGATACGAATCGTACGGGCCTGGTCCGCAATGGCTCTCGTGATGGCCTGACGGATCCACCAAGTGGCATAAGTTGAGAACTTGAACCCTTTACGGTAATCGAATTTCTCAACGGCTTTGATCAAACCGATGTTCCCTTCCTGAATTAAATCAAGTAAGGACATCCCACGGCCAACATACTTCTTGGCGATGGAAACAACTAAACGTAAGTTGGCAGATGTCAGATCCTTCTTCGCCTGTTCATCACCATCTTCAATACGTTTTGCCAATTCAACTTCCTGTTCATGTGTTAATAAGTCGACCTGACCGATCTGCTTCAAGTACATCTTGACAGGGTCATTGACTTTAACGTTCGTTCCTAAGTCTTCATCTTCACGATGATCACCGATCATATCGAGCGTATCACCCATATCAAGATCCGTCGAGAAGTCAAGATCAGGTGTATCACTATCACCATCTTCACCACCCAGATCTCCATCAAGGTCACCGTCAAGATCAAGGTCAAGATCTAAGTCATCAAGACCTTCTAAATCATCAAGATCTGTTGGTTCATTTTCTAACAGATCATTATCGGAAATATACGTTAACAATTCTTCTGAGGCATCATCATCTAATTCATAACGATCCATGAAGGCCTGCAGATCTTCCTGAGTCAGCTGGCCACCTCTAATTTTGGCATTTTCGTTAATTAAGTCTTTTAAATCATCAAAAGACATTGCCTTCACTTGTTTCTTTTCGCTCATAGTACCTCCTCTTCTCCTTCACTTTATGTCTCACTTATCCCTTTTTTGCCGTTTTGTCGGCTTTTCGCATTGTCACATTATAGCGCAGATCATTAGACTTATCAAACTAAGCTTTTTTTAGCTCCTGTTCGATCATTTGCTTGTAGCTAACGACCTCACCATATTTGTCATGCGTAGGATCCATCTGTGCTAAAATCTTATTTTGTGTATTTAAGATACGTTCCCATTTTTCATAAAACAGTGCATTTTTCTGCTTTCGTAAGACCGGACCAAAGATCAGATCTTCTTTTGTATAATGCACATTCGATCCCTTTTGTGCCACGATCACTTCATAAATATGATGGGCATCTTTGACATTGTATTCATCAATAATGGCCATGTTATGTTTTTCTAGATACTCTCTTAAAAGATCAATAGCCGTATTGGCCTGTAAGAAAAACAGATGATCTTCTAACATAGAAACATGCGCATCTAAGATCTGGCTCATTAAGAGACCACCCATGCCACAGATGGCGATCATATCCACTTGCTTTTCAACGATCGGATCGAGTCCATCACCTAAAAGTGCCTCAACCCCATCTGCCTGGGTCTCCTGAATCGTCTGCTTGCTTGAGGAAAGTGGTCCTTCGGCAATATCACAGGCATAGGCCTTCTTGATGATGTGATGATTGTATAGAAAACAAGGCAGATAGGCATGATCGGTGCCTATATCTGCCAGGATCTCTCCTCTTTTATGTGCCTTTATGGCTTCGATCACACATAAAAGTCGCTTATTTTTCAGCTTCATGAACGATCCAAGAAATCCTTTAAACGTTTTGCACGTGAAGGATGTTTCAGCTTTCTTAAAGCCTTGGCTTCGATCTGACGAATACGTTCACGAGTGACGTTAAATTCCTTGCCCACTTCTTCAAGGGTTCTCGTACGGCCATCATCAAGACCGAAACGTAAACGTAAGACCTTCTCTTCACGATCTGTTAATTCAAGAAGCACTTCATTTAATTCATCTTTTAATAATTCGTTGGCGGCATAGTCATCTGGCTGCATCGCCCCTTCATCTTCAATGAAATCACCTAAGTGCGAATCATCTTCTTCCCCAATTGGTGTCTCTAAAGAAACAGGATCCATAGAGATCTTCTGAATGTCACGCACCTTCTGTGCAGTCATGCCATCCATCTTGGCCGCAATTTCTTCAGCCGTTGGTTCACGTCCTAATTCCTGGACTAACTGACGAGAAACTCTCGTCAATTTATTGATCGTTTCGACCATGTGGACAGGAATACGGATCGTACGAGCCTGGTCCGCAATGGCTCTAGTGATGGCCTGACGGATCCACCATGTGGCATAAGTTGAGAACTTAAAGCCTTTTGTATAATCGAACTTTTCAACGGCTTTGATCAGCCCCATATTGCCTTCCTGGATCAGATCCAAGAATAACATGCCACGACCGACATATCTTTTGGCAATGGAAACAACTAAACGTAAGTTGGCAGCTGCTAATTTTTTTCTGGCTTCTTCACCAACTTCACCGCCCTCTAAGATCTGTTTTGCAAGTTCGATCTCCTGTTCATGCGTAAGCAAGTCAACACGACCGATCTCTTTTAAGTACATCTTCACTGGGTCATTGATCTTGACATTGGAACCTAATTGGTTCGCATCATCCTCTTTGTCATCTCCGGAGATCATGTTGATGGTGTCACCCATATCAAGATCCGTCGAGAAATCAAGATCAGGTGTATCACTATCATCAATGGCTTCATCACCATCAAGACCAAGATCAAGATCTAAACCATCAAGACCTTCTAAATCATCGAGATCTCCTAGATCATCATCTTCGCCTTTCATAATTTCTTCATCATCGACATCGAGATCTAAATCTTCAGACAGTAAATTATTGTCAGTTATGTATTGTAATAATTCTTCCGAAGCTTCATCATCAAGATCATACTTATCTAAAAAGGCATCCAAATCATCTTGTGTTAGCTGGCCGCCTCTAATTTTGGCGTTTTCTTTGATCATATATTTCAGATCATCAAAAGTCATAGCTTTGGCGGTTTTTCTCTTCTTTTCGCTCATTGTGTCTCCTTTTTCTTTCCCAATTCAATGATTTCCTGTAAAATAGCCGCTTTCTGATGCGGATCAAGGACATGCTGGAACTGCTCAAGAAGCTGATCATGTTTCATCTTCATGGCGTTCTCAGAAATAATCTTAATATAATCATCTATTACGACAGGATCGATCTCATCAGGCAAGTTTGTCATATTGGCGATACCCATAAGCGTATCGATCAAGGCCTGATGTTCATATCCAATGGTCGTCACTAAATTTGCCACTACCATTACTGGATGACGTAGATAATAATCGGTAATATAAGAAGCAATCACACGGTACTGATCATTGTACATAAACCCGAGCTTCTTTTCATAAGTGTCGGCGACACTTTTACTTTTTAACATATAAAATAAGAGATTACGTTCGGCGACTTCATACTTTGATTGCAGCTCTACGGCTTCACTGTAGCGATTATGAATTTGCGTCGCATAATCGACAGTCGGCGTGATCAGCTGCGTCGCATCGGCTAGCTGCTCATTAATAATGGCAGTGCTAAACTCTGTTAGTGAAGAAAGCTTCTCCACATAATGAGCACGATCGACACGATCGGTGATCGGAGCGATGGCCTTGACACCAATATCAAGCATCTTGCGACGATCATCATAATTGGTCAGATCTAATCGTCCGGCCTGATAGATAAACAAGAAATCGATTGGTGAGAGCTCATCTTTCAAAGCTGCATCTAAGCCGTCTTTGCCTTCTGATGAGAAGATCTCATCAGGATCTCGTCCATCCGGTAAAAGGATGACTTTGACTTCAAAGCCATTCTCACTTAAGAACTGTGACGCTTTATAGGCGGCATTTTGACCAGCCTCATCACCATCAAGACAGACGACGACTTTATGCGTGAGCTTTCTTAACATTCTTAAGTGTCCCTGCGTCAAGGCGGTCCCCATTAAGGCGAGCGTATTGGCATGACCAGCTCTCGTCATCGCAATGACATCCATGAACCCTTCGTTCATATAAACGAAGCCTTCTTTTTTCACGCTGTCACGACAGCGGTGATAGTTATAAAGCACCTGGCCTTTGATAAAGATATCCGACTCCGGTGAGTTCATGTATTTCGCACCATCCTGGCCATTTTTATAAATACGGCCAGAAAAGCCGACGATCCTTCCATATTCATCATGTAAAGGGAACATGATACGATCATTGAAACGATCATAGTGTTTATTCGACTCGATCACGAGTCCTGATTTGACCATATCAATTTCCTTGTAGCCAAGCTTTTGGAAAGCTGTGTAGAGGATATTTTGAATCGGTGCATAACCGACATCAAACATTTTAATAATCTCTTCGCTAAAGCCACGGTCCTTCAAATAGTCCCTAGCTAAATTTCCGGAAGCTGTATGTAAATAATAGCTATAGAGCTTACCGGCTTCTTCATGCATCTTATAGAAGTCCTTAAACTGTTCATTGACTTCATGTTTTGGTGTTTCTAAGTGATATTGGGAAATATCGACATGACCTAACTCCGCCACTAGCTTAACGGCTTCGATCCATGAAATGTGAAGATAATTCTGTAAAAAGGTGAAGACATTGCCTCCGTTATGACAAACGAAGCACATATAGATCTGCTTGCTTTCAGATATAGAAAGAGACGGATGGCTGTCCTCATGGAATGGGCAGAGCGCTTTATAGTTCTTGCCCGATTTTGTCAAAGGAAGATATTGACCGATGACATCAACGATATCAACGCTCTGTCTAATCTCCTCAATTTTTTCCTGAGGTAGTCTCGCCATAACCGTCCCTCCTTATTTAAAACTGAATTTTATTCTGAATGTAATCCTTTAATTCATCAATTGGTAATCTGACCTGTTCCATTGTGTCACGATCACGAACTGTGACGCTATGATCTTCAGCTGTATCGAAGTCAACAGTGACACATAATGGTGTCCCGATGGCATCCTGTCTTCTATAACGTTTACCAATCTTACCTGAAACATCATATTCACAATAGAAATCTTTAGAGAGTTCTGCATATAACTTTTCAGCTTCTTCACTCTGTTTCTTTGTTAAAGGTAAAACGGCAACCTTGATTGGTGCTAAAGCAGGATGGAAATGCATAACGATACGGCTATCATTATCACCAATGGCTTCTTCATCATAAGCATCACTGAATACTGATAAGAATAAACGATCGACACCAACAGATGGTTCGATGACGTAAGGCACATACTTTTCATGAGTCGTTGGATCTAAGTAAGATAAGTCCTTCTTAGAATATTCCATATGACGCTTTAAGTCGTAATCTGTACGATCCGCAATGCCCCATAATTCGCCCCAGCCAAATGGGTATAAGTATTCAATATCAGTTGTGGCCTTAGAGTAGAATGATAATTCTTTCTTGTCATGATCTCTAAAGCGTAAGTTTTCTTCTTTTAAGCCTAAGTCTTTTAAGAAGTTCATGCAGGCACTTCTCCAATAGTCAAACCACTCTAAGTCAGTGTCTGGCTTGTTAAAGAATTCTAATTCCATCTGTTCGAATTCACGTGTACGGAAAATGAAGTTCCCTGGTGTGATTTCATTTCGGAAAGATTTACCGATCTGACCGATCCCAAATGGGACTTTCTTTCTAGTCGTTCTCTGAACGTTCTTGAAGTTCACAAAGATCCCCTGAGCTGTTTCTGGACGAAGGTAGACTGTACTCTTGTCATCCTTAACGACACCCATAGATGTTTCGAACATTAATTCGAATTTACGAATATCTGTGAAATCATGACTGCCGCAGTTAGGGCAGGCAATGTTATGTTCTTTGATATAGGCCATTAATTCAGCTGGTGTCCAGCCATCACAATGCACACTAGGATCATAAGCTTCAATTAACTTATCTGCTCTATGTCTTGTCTTACACTGTTTACAGTCAATTAATGGATCGTTGAAGTTGCCAACATGTCCTGTGGCTTCCCAAACTCTTGGGTTCATGAAGATGGCAGAATCAATGCCGACATTGTAAGGAGATTCCTGGATGAATCTCTTCCACCATGCATTCTTGATGTTGTTCTTTAACTGCACACCAAGTGGGCCATAATCCCAGGTATTTGCTAAACCATCATAGATCTCAGATCCCTGATAGACAAAACCCTGACCCTTTGCATGGGCAATTAGTTTATCCATATCTATTTTCGTCATTTTACGTCCTCCTAAAGACTTATAGATAAGAAATGACCTAGCAATGCGCTAAGTCATCATACTCAAATTCGTTTCGAATTGTACCCATATAGTGGGTATTTGTCAACCAACGATAAGGGTATTCTTAATAGAAGCATCGTTCGTTGAGCCATTTTAAGAGATCCTTGTAGACTTCAATACGGTCTTTATCCTGCATCATCGCATGACGCCGGTGATCATAGATCTTCATCGAGAGATCACGGATCCCTTTTTCTTTGTATTTGTCATAAATCGTCTGGGCATCTTTACCAAACTTTGTGACGGGGTCATCAGCCCCTGCCCCGATAAAGATGGATAAATAGTCAGGTGTCTTGGCAAACGTTTCATCACTGTTTGCCTCTTTATTGATCTTTAAGACATCTAAGAGTCCTTTGACAGGATAAGGGAAATTATCCATCGTATCTTGTTCGTATGCATTGATCACGTTAGGATCATTTGATAAGAAATCTAATGGCTGATTGGAGCCAAGTTTCTTGGCAAAACGTTTACGCACGATCGTCAAGCGCTTCATTGAACGGAAGCGACTGCCGTGTAAGGCTTTCTCGACTTTAAAACGTAACGTTCCCGAACGTGACATATGGAGATTATAAGAAGGATTCAATAAGATCATGCCATGGAAGTAATCACCATAGCGGGTAGCATATAAACGGATCAAGCTAGCCCCTAGGCCAACGCCAATAAAGTAATGCAAAGCTTCCTGATAACGAGGAATGATCACGCTCTGTAAATGATGCATATCACTCAACAAGCCTTCACCTGCATCTCCTTCACCAAAATACCCTTGTTCAAAATCAATCAAGGAACGTCCATGGCCGGCGAAATCACTCACGATGACCACAAATCCCTGATTGGCCATCCACTTACCGAAGTGATCATACCGTTCCATATTTTCACCAAGATCATGATGTACGAAAAGGACTGCTTTTATACGTAAGACGATCTTTGGTTCGTATACCATAAAATGGACGTGCGTATGTAAACTCGAAGTATACGTTTCTTCATGTTTCATAGCTATTCGCCCCTCTTTCTCATAATAAATCTTTCTTATATTCTACAACAATTATAAGGAAAATAAAACACGTTGCTTATCCTACACGATCTGTTTCACAAAAGTTTTTGACTTCAAACGAATTCCGGCATACTCTTCCACATAATAAGCAAAGATCGGTGAGACTTTTGAGATCACCTCATCGCTTAAATGGATCTGATCACACTTAGCGACTGGGACCTTATAAAGATAACGAATGGCCTTGAGCGTCTCCGGATCATAGTGCTGCATGCCTTTATGATGATCACGACAGACAAAGCCGCCATCATCCAAAGAGAAGTCGACCACTTTCGTACTGTCACAAAAGACGCAATGATCAAGCATCAAGGATACCCCATTGATCTTCATCAGATGGGCATTGATGACATTGTAGACGACTTTATAAGATGCCCCATTATTTAAAGCGTCCAGGGTATCCTTTAAAAAATTATAATCTTCAAGCTTCGGGTCATTCTCTTTCACATAGCGATAGTAATATTCTAATAGATAATCACCGATGATCTCACATTCGATCGTCTTTTTAATATAATGATAGTAATTCAGCACCTGACCGGTCATCAGATTAGAAATGCCTTTACGAGGAATCAGTTCTAATTCGCTTAACGTCATCGGCATGACAAGACTGGCATTTTTGGCCGTCATCTTACGCACACCTCTTGCTTTGATCGTGATCTTGCCAAACTCCCGCGTATAGACATACACTAAAAGATCATTTTCTTTATAGGGCATTGTTTTTAAAACAATGCCCTTTGTGGAATTATGAGTAGTCGTTTTCGTCATATCCGAATTCCTTCAGATACTTAGGCTTTGAACGCCAGTCTTTTTCTACCTTTACATAAAGTTCAAGGTTGACATTCTTACCAGAGAACTTCTTCATATCTCGTTTGGCCTGGTAACGGATCTTCTTGATCAAGCTACCCTGCTTCCCAATGATAATGCCCTTCTGGCTCTTACGGTTGACGACGATATCCGCCATGATATCGATGTTCTCATCATCTTCATGCCATTTCTGAATAACGATGGCGACATCATGAGGAATCTCATCATGCGTAAAGTATAAGATCTTCTCTCTGATAAATTCTGATAAGATGAACTGTTCGGGATGATCGGTGATCATATCTTCCGGATAGATCATATCTCCTTCAGGAAGATCGCCTTTGATCGTCTTTAATAAGTCATCTAAGTTATCACCATTTAAGGCACTGATCGGGATGATCTCCTTGAAATCATAGAGCAGATTCCATTCGGCTAACTTTGCCATCATTTCTTCTCTTGTGAGAAGATCAGACTTATTCAAAAGCAGATAAACTGGACATTCTGCTTCATCCTTTAAACGCTGGATGATAAAACGGTCACCTTTTCCAATCTTCTCATCAGCGGCTTCCATTAACAGGATCAGATCACAGCCGACCATACTTGATAAGGCTGTCGAATTCATAAATGATCCTAAGCCATCCTGTGGTTTATGGATCCCTGGTGTATCCAAGAAAATGATCTGTGCTTCATCATCCGTATAGATGCCCTGAACAGGGTTACGGGTCGTCTGAGCCGTTGGTGATGTGATCACTAATTTGGTTTTTAAAATATAGTTGAGCAGTGTGGACTTACCAACATTTGGACGTCCAATGATGCTCACAAAACCTGATTTAAACATTTACATATCCTCACTTGTAAAAGATCGTGGTAATAATTCATAAGGGTTCGTCACTTCATAATGATCTCTTGCCCCTAAAATAACAGGCGTCTTAGGATCTAATAATTCTGCAAAGGCCTGACGGCATGATCCACATGGCGAGATCAATGTAGGGCCATCGCCAACAATAGCGATTGCCACGATATCTTCCTTATGATAGCCACGGCAGTAGGTCTGGAAGACGGCATTACGTTCAGCACACATCGTCACTGAAAAGGCTGCATTTTCAATATTGCATCCATAAATAAATGTTCCATCCTTCAGTTCTACACATGCCCCTACCTTAAAATGTGAATAAGGGGCATAGGCACGTTCTCTTGCTTTAAAAGCTTCATCTACTAAATACTGATAGTCTTTCATAAAAACGTGCGGCAACAGACCCGCGAATTTATTCGTGGGAGGAAGCCGCACATGTCACCTCCTTTATATATAATCCTTTAGTCTGGAATGAGTGCAT
Source organism: uncultured Erysipelotrichaceae bacterium (assembly GCA_900317015.1). GTDB lineage: Bacteria > Bacillota_I > Bacilli_A > Erysipelotrichales > Coprobacillaceae > Intestinibaculum. The sequence goes on from ONFH01000062.1 coordinate 17,558, forward strand.
ATCCGCCTGCATATCTGA
>ONFH01000193.1 GCA_900317015.1 uncultured Erysipelotrichaceae bacterium
AGTCTTATATTCAGAATCAGTGAGGGGGCATTCATCCACGCCCATATCAGAGATATGGACGTGGTACTCTGCCCTTTTTAATAGAACGCATTAGACATTTTTTCAATGTTTGATTAAGATAGAAGTATGTAAGGAGGATACAATATGCGTACAAACTTAAAACCAAATGGCATCATTCCCATGCCAGTCTTAATGATTGCCACTTATAATGAAGATGGCAGTGTTGATGTGATGAATGCGGCCTGGGGAACGATGGTCGAAAATGATGTGATCGCCTTAAACTTATCCGAAGGTCATAAGACGACGAAGAACATCAAGGAAAGAAAGGCCTTTACCGTTTCTTTTGCGGACGTTAAGCATGTGGTTGAAGCCGATTATGTGGGCTTGGAAAGCGGGAATAAAGTCGCAAATAAATTTGCAAAGTCAGGACTGACGGCGACAAAGTCGGAACATGTCGATGCCCCGATCATCAATGAATTTCCGTTAGCATTAGAATGTGAATTTATCGAATATCAGGACAGTGAATATGGTTTAGGCGTTATTGGCAAAGTCGTCAATGTTTCCTGTGATGATCAGTATCTTAAGGATGGCAAGCTTGACGTCTCAGCTTGTTCGTTCATTGCCTTTGATACATATTCCTTTGGCTATTATGTCCTAGGAGATCGTGTGGGTAATGCCTTTAAAGATGGCGCAAAATTAAAGTAATGTTTAAAGGACTAGAGTGATCTAGTCCTTTGATGTTAAAAGCCATAATGAGTTAAGTAATGATGAGTGAACGATTTCACCGGAGCGGCTAAGCTGAGTGCCTGAGTCAGCTGCTTAAACTCCTTGATATGTTCGTTGTAGTAGGAGGCACACTCATGTTCCATGATTTCATTGACCTCATAAACATTGGACACATGGGAGACATAGTAAGAAAAGTCATAGAAAAAAGAGACAAGTTTAGCGGAGGTCATACCTTTACGCCCTATATAAGGCATCAGACATTGTTTGTAATACGCACGGTTGGCCGGTGTTAAGTCATAAGCTTTCGACTCTTTCTGAAAGCTAGCGGCCTGGTAGGTTGCGAATGCATTTAATTGCTCATCTAACATGGAATAAGCTTTTTCATCTAAATGGGTCTGATGATCATGGATAAAATGAATCTTGGCTTTTAACTGTTTCCACTTCTCTTCACATAAGACTCTGGCATAGATCTGTAAGGAAGAGATGACATGATCATTTAAGGGAATCACCTGATGCTCTGTGTGCTTCATAATTTCTTTTCGCATGGACAGCAAGATTAACGACAGGTGATGATCGAGAAACGTGCGGGCATTTTGTTCCCGCATCTTTTGAATATAGGCAGGAATATTGATCTGTGACGACTTTTGATAAGGGACGTTCTCACGCTGATCCTCAAAGTTTTGATCCTTGATCAAAGCGACGACGTCCTTGACAAAAGAAAGAGGGACACGGGGAAGGTAAGCCGGAATAAAGGGATGAGTCACGGGAATTTTCGGCAGACTCGTATCTTTGATGAGCGCTTCGGAGATGGCAACGGGATAAGAATAGGGACCAATCGCATACACATATTCATAAGATCTCTGGACACTTTCCTGATAGAGATCAATATAATAGAGAGATAAATCTCCAGAGGACATCTGACCGACGGGACCAGCAAGTCCGGCAAAGCCTTTTTCGATGAGCAGATCGATGGAAAACTGTTCATCAAGTGAGGTGAGACGATGATCAAAAGCGAGTCCATGAAGACGTTCATGAATGCAGACCGGCTGATAAATGTTTAATAAAGTATTCTTATAGGAATAGAGGGTATGACGATCCTGACTGTTGAGGGCTTTTAACGTTAAGGTATCATCAATGCTATAAAGGCAGGAGAGGATCAGATCATCATTGATGATCTTCTGATCAAGCATCTCCTTATAATCTTTGGGAATTCTCATAGGCTGTCCTCCCGCATTTTATAATATGATGTGATCATCTGTTCATCAAAGTCATCCTGGATCGTCTTTAATAAAGCATCTTTTAAGGCTTCAGATAAATCAAGCGAATGGATCTTGAGATAGTTATTGATTTCGGCCATCTCTTCACTCGTAAAGTGGCAACGGATGACTTTGACATGTTCATGAGAAAATAGGTTCATTACAATCACTTCCTTTGACACTTTCTATTGTAACCGCTTTAAAAATGTTTTGGTTCCAACTTGTGAAACAGAAATCCAATGATGAAATGAGGAGAAATGAGAGAATTTTCATAAGAGCTTGTGACAAAAGTTTTGAAATACTATAATAAAAACAGAATACATATAAAGGAGAAGCTTATATGAAAGATGGATTTATTAAAACGGCCGCTGTCGTTCCCGCAATAAAAGTCGCGGATGTCGACTATAATGCGCAGAAGGTCATCAAGTTAATGAAAGACGCTTTTGCTCATCAGGCCAAGATCATTGCCTTTCCGGAACTGGTCATTACCGGTTATACGTGTCATGACCTGTTCTTACAGGATACATTGTTAGAAGGAGCCAAAGAGGCTCTCTTAAAAATCGTTGCCGAAACAAAGGGTGAAGATGCCTTAGTGTTTGTCGGTTATCCTTTGACATATGAAGGAAAGCTTTATAATACCGCAGCAGTCTTACAAAATGGGAAGATCATCTGCTTTATTCCAAAGCGTTTCATTCCAAACTATGCCGAATTCTATGAATTACGTCAGTTTACACCAGGTCCTGCTCGTGATCTAACAATCAACTTTGCCGGGGAGCAGGTACCATTTGGCAGTCATATCATTTTAGATGTCGATGCGATCCACGATCTAGAAGTGGCCGTTGAGATCTGTGAAGATGCCTGGGTCTTAAATGCCCCAGATATCGAACACGCCCAGGCCGGTGCCAATGTCATTATCAACCTTTCCGCTTCCAATGAAACTGTCGGTAAGGATGACTTTAGAAAAACGTTATTCAATTCGATCTCATCACGTACGATCTCTGACTACATTTATGTGAGTGCCGGTGACGGTGAATCGACGCAGGATATTGTCTTTGGCGGTCGTGTCTTCGTGTATGAAAATGGCTCATTATTAGCCGAAAAGAAGATCTTCAATAATGCCTATAATGAAGATCAGATCGTCTATGCAGATTTAGATATCAAGAGAATCAATCTGGAACGTCGCCGTATGACGACTTACTTCTCAAAACAGCCAGAGGATTATTTACATATTCCTGTGCATATGGAAAAAGTAGAAACAAAGTTAGAACGTACATTTGATCCTCATCCATTCGTGCCTTCTGATAAGGCTAAGAGAGATGAACGCTGTGAAGAGATCTTAAACATCCAGTCACGTGGTCTAGCCAAACGTTTAGATCACATTCATGCCAGATGTGCAGTCATCGGCGTCTCTGGTGGTCTGGATTCCACATTAGCCTTATTAGTCACAGCCCGTGCCTTTGACTTATTAGGCATTCCTAGAGAAAATATCTTAGCCGTTACGATGCCAGCCTTTGGCACAACGGAACGTACCCATAATAATGCGTTGACTCTTGCCAAAACACTGCATTTAACATTAAAGGAAGTTAATATCAAGGAGGCTGTCTTACAGCACTTTAAGGATATCGGACAAGATGAAAATGTTCATGATGTTACGTATGAAAATGGTCAAGCGCGAGAACGTACGCAGGTCTTAATGGATCTTGCCAATAAGAATGGCGGCATCGTCATCGGAACTGGCGATATGAGTGAATTGGCTTTAGGCTGGGCCACTTATAATGGCGACCATATGTCTATGTATGGTGTCAACTGTGGTGTCCCAAAGACCTTAGTTTCTCATTTGGTGCGTTTCTTTGGTGAAACGACAAAGGACAAGGAATTAGCCGAATGCTTATTCGATGTCTTAGATACACCAGTTTCCCCAGAGCTCTTACCACCAACAGAAAATGGCAAGATCTCACAGAAGACCGAAGACCTTGTGGGGCCTTATGAATTACATGATTTCTTCTTATACTTCATGTTAAGATGTGCTTACTCCCCAGCGAAGATCTATCGTATTGCCAAGATGACCTTCAAAGGCATCTATGATAATGAGACGATCTTAAAGTGGGAAAAGATCTTCTATCGTCGTTTCTTTGCACAGCACTTTAAGCGTACATGCTTACCTGATGGTCCAAAAGTTGGTTCTGTGGCGATCTCACCACGTGGTGATCTACGTATGCCAACAGATGCCAGTGCGGCCATCTGGATGAAACAGTTAGACGCTTTAGAAGCCTAGTGAGGTGAATGTATGGATATTCAATCAAAAGTTTCAAATCGAGTCAAATCAATCAAGCCTTCCGGCATTCGTAAGTTTTCCGATTATGCGCAGACCTTTGATCATGTCATTTCTTTAGGCATCGGGGAACCAGACTTTGCGACACCGGAACGTATTTCCGAAGCGGGCATCAAAGCCATTCAAGAGGCGCATACCCATTATACAAATAACCGTGGACTCCTTGAATTAAGACAAGCAATCTGTGATTATTATCAGAACTCTTATCAGGTTTCCTATGATCCGGAAACAGAATGTCTTGTAACAGTCGGAAGCAGTGAAGGCATTGATCTCGCCATTCGTATGCTCATTGATCCTGGTGATGAGATCGTTCTCACCGATCCTGGCTATGTCGCTTATGAATCCGCCGTCAAGGTCGCCAATGGAAAGATCATCAAGCTGCCGCTTGATGGGTCTCATGACTTCAAAGTCACACCAGAAGCCTTAGAAGCCGTCTTGACGCCAAAGACAAAAGTCCTATTGCTTAATTATCCAAATAATCCAACAGGCGCTAACATGAGTCATGAGGATCTAGCCAAGCTGGTTCCACTCATCAAAGACCATGAACTGATCGTCATTTCTGATGAGATCTATTCGGAATTAAGCTATGATGAACCTTACTGTTCCTTAGCATCTTTTGATGACATTAAGCAGCAGGTCATTACGATCAACGGCTTCTCGAAAGCCTTTGCGATGACCGGCTGGCGTTTAGGCTATATCTTAGGTGATCCTTACTTTATCAGCGAAATGTTAAAGATCCATCAGTTTGGCATCATCTGTGCACCAGCGTTTGCGCAATATGCGGCTTTAGAAGGATTACGTCATGGTCATGACGATGTCGCTTCTATGCATGATGAATATTTAGAACGACGTAATTACTTAGTCAAGACATTGAATGCTCTTGGCTTACCAACGTTCATGCCAAAAGGTGCCTTCTATGTCTTTGTCAATATTCAGTCGACGCATATGACATCAGTAGAATTTGCGGTGGCCTTATTAAAAGACCAGCGTGTTGCCGTGACACCAGGGGATGCCTTTGGTGACCGAGGCGAAGGCTTCATTCGTATTTCTTATGCGTACTCTTTAGATAAGCTTCAAATGGCCATGGAAAAGTTATCTGTTTTCCTGGATCATTTAAAAGCCGACAAGTAAATCATGAAAAAAGTGCTCTTAAGATTGATTCTAAAAGAGCACTTTTCATATTTATGGAAGTGGATGTTGCGTCAAATAGATCTCATACCATTCAGCACGGGTGAGCAGCTCACTAGAAGCAGCGGCTGCTTCTTTTAAATGGTCTGGTGAGGTCGTTCTAATGATCGCCTGCATCTTGCCGGGAATCCTTAAGATCCACGAGAGGGCGATTGCACTTTTACTTACGCCTTTGGCTTTGGCAAGCTGATCTAAGACGGCATTGAGTTTTGGATATTTTGGGGAGTCGAGGAACGTCCCTTCAAACATCCCATACTGTAAAGAGGACCAGGCTTGAACGAGCATGCCTTCTTTTTGCATCATTGGGAGTAATGTGCCATCACTATAAGACAAATTGTTTTCCATATTGACATTGAACGTTGCATTGATCATTGGTGAAAAAGCAGCAGAAAGCTGAAGCTGGTTGATGAGCAAGGGGACATTGACAGCCGTCTTTAAATAACTGATCTGGACACTGTTCATGTTCGATACACCAAAGAAACACACTTTGCCTTCCTTATATAAGGTATCAAAAGCTCGACCAACAGCTTCGACGTCCATCAGCACGTCAGGACGATGTAATAAGAGACTATCTAAATGATCGGTATGGAGACGTTTTAATGACCCGTTGACACAGTTCATGATATAGTCTTCATCAAAATCATAGTAAGTCTTTGATTCCGTGATATGGATACCGCATTTACTCTGTAAAAAGAAGTGTTCTCTCAGTCCGGGATGAGCTTTGAACACATGACCTAAATGTTCCTCGCAGGCGCCGCC
>ONFH01000093.1 GCA_900317015.1 uncultured Erysipelotrichaceae bacterium
ACAATTTCTTATTGTCAGGAACATGGCATGATCATGGAAGCCTGGAGTCCATTAGGAAGAGGACGTGTCTTAAATGATGAACGATTAAAACAAATTGCCAAGCGTAACCAAATGAGTGTGGCTCAATTATGTTTAGCATGGAATATCGCTCATAAGATCGTTCCATTAGTCAAATCGACGAAGAAAGAACGTATGTTAGAGAATTTAGAAGCTTTAAATCATACATTATCAGAAGAAGATGTTCATACGATCGATACAATGGGTGAATTTGGATTCTCAGGACAGGATCCTGACACCGTTGATTTCTAAAAAAGGAGAAGGGTCAGTAGAAAGCTACTGACCTTTTAAATAAATACAAAATGAAAGCAATTCATTAAAAACACGGCATTGCAGAATAGACAATTGATACAGTCATTGTTGGGGATGATTCCTGTGTTTTGAGGGTGTCTATTCTGCAATGCACTATCTTTAATATAAAGTCTCAAAACAGGGCCCCATTTCTGTAACTTAAGAATTTAAATGGAGTAATTATGGAAATGACAATAAAATGAATTCTCCGAAGCTTGTTATTCACAGAAGCTTCACTGTTTGAAGCGATAAAATGAATTCTCTTCATGAGATATCCTTTCTATATTTTAATCTAATTATTATGATTGATGATCAATGATTTCTTCAAATAAAGTTGTGTGTGTGAAAGAGTTTAAAGTGAAGAAATTAGGTCAAATCTACCTTTCTTATGTTCCAATAAGTAGAATTCAAAATGTGACTCAGTTGATCATTTCGTTTATGACCCATGGGAACCACCTTCTTTCATTAGAGTTTCAAACAATCATTATTTTTATTTATTAACGTGGTTTGATGCTCACAAATCCCTATGTATGCATTAAGATAGGAAAGTTTGAGTGAAATAGATGTGCCGTATCATCTATTTTAGAAAGCAAATACAAGTCGCTGTAAATACTGCATACCATAAGGATCTGCCTGCATCTAGATGTATGAATGCCAGAACATGTTATAATGTTCAAGAATCCACTTTTTCCTCTATGCATAAGAAGCCTATGCGGAGCTAAATAATTAGCAGGTCATCGTCTTAACGCACAAGAGGAATACAAACACTGATTACCGTAAACCACATAGGCCTCTTATAAATCTTTTAGTTCATCGTTCGAAAATTGATGCAATTTTGATCTGATACATCGATCATGCTGCAATAAGTGAAGTGATTGATTTCAATCATCGACAATCTACGAGAACAATCTATGAATGAAATAAAGTGGTATTTCATTGCATGTACGTCGATTTCCACAGTCATCATAATCTACTTTAGATGATCCTAAAAGATCGTTATCACAATACAACGCTACCACCTCCTTAAGTGTTTTTTGTTTTTATAATAGGGAAGATCTTACAGTGATGTTTTCACAGGAGTCAAAGAAATGTTATCGAATACAACCTTTGCAAGATCTTTCTTCCTATGACTGCAGTATACTATAGAAATGCCCAAATCGCAATAAGAAATTATTATTGCAATAAATTACTATTTAAGATAAGAGCTAAAATTATACGTAAAATACGTGAAATAATGAAACTTTCGCAGGTGATAAAAAATTATTATTTTGCTTATTTGACAAAAGATCCTAACCGTTCTACACTATAAGTACAACTTAAACAAAGGGGAGCTGGCAGACCGGCTGAGAGGAAACTATGCGTTTCGACCCTAGAACCTGATTTGGATAATGCCAGCGTAGGAATTGCTCATAACCCTTTTTATATTAACGGACAACCTTAACTGGCTGTCCGTTTTTAGGTCTTAGGAGGTATGAATGATATGTTTAAGGAATGCTTGGAAAATTTACGAAATCAGACACCGCTTATTCATTGCATGACAAACTATGTCACAGTTAATGATGTGGCCAATGCGTTATTAGCGATTGGTGGAAGCCCTATTATGTCTGATGATGAAGGAGAAGTCGAAGAAATCACATCTATTTGTAATGGTCTTGATCTGAATATCGGGACATTGAATCAGAGAACGATTGCTTCGATGCTCAAAGCAGGAAAGAAAGCTTCATCACTTGGCCATCCTGTTTTACTCGATCCTGTTGGTGCTGGGGCATCAACTTTACGTACCAAAACAGCCGTTTCGATTTTGGAAAATGTAAAGGTCAGCGTCATTCGTGGGAATGTCTCTGAACTGAAAGCTTTGGCTTTAGGATCAACAACGACACAAGGCGTTGATGCCAGCAGTCTTGATGCTGTAACGGATGATAATCTTGAAAAGATGATCAAGATCTTTAAAGACTATGCGAAAAAAACAAAAGCGATCATTGCCGTCACAGGCGCAATTGATGTTGTTACGGATGGCGAGAAATGCTTTGTCATTAGAAATGGTGTGAAAGAAATGAGTCGGATCACTGGAACAGGATGCATGTTATCAGGAATCATGCCAGCTTTCTTATATGCCAATCTTGATCATCCACTAGAAGCGTGTGCGGCAGCCGTTTGTGCTATGGGTTTAGCAGGTGAAATTGGCAAGAGTCACTTGAGAGATTATGAAGGCAATGCAAGTTTAAGAACACATATTATTGATGCCTTAATGGTCATGAGTTCAGAAGAACTTGAGAAAGGTGCAAAGTATGAAATCTATTAAAGAAACCCTGAAAGTCTATGCCGTGACAGACCGTCGTTTCTTAAATGGTCGTCGTCTTGTAGATGATGTCGAAAAAACAATCAAAGGTGGCGCGACCTTTATTCAGTATCGTGAAAAAAGCGGTCAGTTGAATAGAGAAGAAATGATTGCCGAAGCCAAAGATATTAAAGAGCTTTGTGCAAAATATCATGTACCATTTGTGATCGATGATGATGTAGCCATGGCCAAAGAAGTCGGCGCTGATGGGGTGCATGTGGGACAAGATGATATGGCTTGTCAGCTTGCTAGAGAAAAATTAGGACAAGAGGCCATTATTGGTGTCTCAGCGCAAACTGTTGAGGAAGCCATTGAGGCAGAAAAGCAGGGCGCTGACTATCTAGGTGTTGGGGCGGTCTTTTCAACAAATTCAAAAGATGATGCCATTGAAGTTCCAAAAGAAACTTTAAAAGCCATTTGTGAAGCAGTCTCTATTCCTGTCATCGCCATTGGTGGTGTCACAGCGGATAACACGAAGGAATTAAAAGGCACTGGCATTGTTGGAGTGGCAGTGATTTCTGCCATCTTTGGTGCTGATGACATCGTTTTTGCAACACAAAAATTAAGCGAAGCAGTCAAAGAATTATAGAAAAGAGGAATCATCAAATGCATACATGTTTAACAATTGCCGGCAGTGATTCAAGCGGTGGTGCCGGAATTCAAGCAGACTTAAAGACGATGACGCTTAATGGTGTCTTTGCGATGTCTGCCATCGCCGCTTTAACAGCGCAAAATACAACAGGAGTCAGAAGTGTTATGAATGTGACACCACAGTTCTTAAAAGATCAGATCGATATGGTCTTTGAGGACATACCTCCTGAAGCAGTGAAGATTGGGATGGTCAGTGAATCAGAATTGATTCATGTCATTCATGAACGTTTAACATTCTATCATGCGAAACATATCGTCTTAGATCCTGTTATGGTCGCTACAAGTGGGGCTAAGCTGATCAGTGATGATGCTATTGAAACATTGATCAAAGAACTTTTACCTTTAGCAGAAGTGATTACGCCTAATATTCCAGAAACAGAAGTTTTATCTGGCATGAAAGTCGAAACAGCGGATGATATGGTCAAAGCGGCAAAGAAGATCTATGAAGAAAGTCGTTGTGCGGTCTTAGTCAAAGGTGGTCACCAGCATAATGATGCCAATGACGTCTTGTTTGATGGACAGACTTGTCATTGGTTCTATGGAAAACGTATTGATAATCCTAATACCCATGGGACTGGCTGTACGCTTTCAAGTGCGATTGCCTCTAATTTAGCAAAAGGTTTTGATTTAGAGACATCTGTCAAACGTGCGAAAGATTATATCAGCGGGGCTTTAAATGCCATGCTTGATCTTGGACAAGGTTCCGGTCCGATGAATCATGCCTTTGATTTAAAAGGCGAATATGTCAAGGAGGCTAAGTCATGAAAAAGACATCACTCTTTGAAAATGGGATGATCTGGTTTGGTGCTGGTGTTTCCATTGCCGAGATCTTGACGGGTACTTATCTGGCCTCACTTGGTTTTAAGGAAGCATTACTAGCCATTATCATCGGTCATATCATCGGTGGCTTCTTAATGTTTTTAGCCGGCGTGATCGGTGGTGTGAACAACAAGAGTTCCATGGAATCAGTCAAGATGGCCTTTGGTCATAAGGGAGGTCTTCTCTTTGCCATTTTGAATGTTGTTCAGTTATCCGGCTGGACTGCCATCATGATCTATGATGGTGCCCTTTCTGCAACTTCTATTTTTAAGACCGGCTTCCCTTTATGGTGTGTCATTATTGGTGGTCTGATCGTTATCTGGATCTTAATTGGCATCACGGATTTAGGAAAACTCAATGTTGTCATCATGGCAGCCCTCTTTATCTTATCAATTGTTTTATGTGGTGTCCTGATGAGATCAAATGCCCCTTTGAAGAGCGTTGGAGATCCTTTGTCATTTGGGGCTGCTCTGGAGCTTTCTGTTTCTATGCCATTATCATGGCTGCCTTGTATTGCCGATTATACCAGAGAAGCCAAAGAGCCAGTCAAAGCGAGTGGTCTAAGTGCTTTGATCTATTGTATCGTTTCTGCCTGGATGTTCTTAATTGGTATGTTTGGAGCAATGAAGATGGGAACGGGTGATATTGCCACGATCATGTTAAAAGCTGGGTTAGGCATCTTAGCTTTACTCATAATCATTTTCTCAACAGTCACAACGACATTCCTCGATTCTTTATCAGCGGGCATTTCTTTTGAATCCATCGTGCCACAATTTCGTGGAAAGTGGGCAGCAGTGATCGTAACCGTTATTGGAACGATTTGTGCGATCCTTTTCCCAATGGATAATATTACAAATTTCTTATACGCGATTGGTTCTGTCTTTGCGCCAATGATCGCCGTCATGATCGCCGATTACTTTATCTTGCATAAGAAAGATTCAGATGCTTTTAATTATAAGAACCTGATTGCCTGGCTGATTGGTTTTATCTTATATCGATTCTTAATGCATACGGATGTGATCGTTGGATATACTGTTCCAGATATGATCTTAACGATCATCATCACGCTTGTTTTATCAAAGATACCTGCTTTTTCATCAAAAGTTAAAGAAGCATAAAGAGAAGGTCATCAGTTTTTTCTGATGACCTTTTGTCTTGCAAAGTAAGTAAAGAGTTTAAACGATCATTGCACTATAGGAAGTTTTGCATAATAGATAACAATACTTTTAATGACCTGATTCATTCATGTCATGAATGCGAAAATATATTGTTTTGTATTTAGAATAAATATTATTCACCTGTCTATCAGTACCATAAACCACATAGACACTACAGGATAAGGAAAGTCTTGAACAGTTGCTCTTGAATAATCAATATTTTTAGGATGGGACGGTTCTTTCATTTTTATAAGACATACGATGAACTTTTCTTTTAAACAGCTTCTTTTTCGCATCTGCAATCACACACTTCTTAGTCTTTGTATCAAGGGAGACATACACTTTAGTAATTATATTGATAGGTACCTGTCTGAAATGTTAAAGTTTGACTATTGATCCGATCAATGATAGGGGTCAGTAGTACAGCGCCACAAATAACACCTATGATTATTTCTTTCTTCATAATCCTTTCACCTTCTAAAAATTCTTTCTGATCCTATTAGAGACGAGATTATTTTTGCAATCAAAAGTAAAAAAAGAAAATCCTGAGGATTTCCTTTAAATAAGACCTAATATTATAATAAACAAAATGATCAGTGGCAAGATCCAAGTCATATAGAAACGCATGCCTTGACGGATTTTCAATCCTTTTCCGGTGTTTGCTTCAGCAACGAAGTGATCCCAGCCCCAGCCATTCTTTCTCGTACAGAAGAGAACGTAGATCAATGAACCACCAGGTAGTAAAAGATTTGAGACGATAAAGTCTTCTAGATCCATGAAGGAAGTAGTACCACCTAATGGATGAATACCAGATAAGACATTAAATCCTAAAGCACAAGGTAATGATAAGACAAAGACGAGACCACAGTTGACCAAAGCGGCTTTTTGTCTTGAACAATGAAGCAGATCCATCGTACAAGCCATAATATTTTCAAAGACTGCTAAGACGGTTGAGAAAGCCGCAAATGTCATGAAGACAAAGAATAAGCTGCCCCATAATCTTCCTAAAGGCATATGGTTGAAAATATTAGGTAATGTGATAAAGATCAATGATGGTCCACTATCAGGACTGACACCATAAGCGAAACATGCTGGAAAGATGATCATCCCTGAAACGATGGCGACAAATGTATCTAATAAAGCAACGTTTACAGATTCACCAAGTAAAGCATGATCCTTTTCAATATAAGAACCAAAGATGGCCATAGCACCGATCCCTAGACTTAATGTAAAGAACGACTGGTTCATTGCGGATACGATGACCTGAAATATGCCGACCTTTTTGATCTCTGCGATATTTGGCATCAAATAGAATGACAATCCTTTAGAAGCTCCTGGTAAGAAGATCGAATTGACTGCTAAGACGACCATTATGATCAACAGCGCCAACATCATGACCTTCGTGATCTTCTCTAAGCCATTCTGTAATCCTCGAGCATTGATCAAGAAACCAACCACGACGACGATGGCCATTGCAATTACAAGTTTGAATGGATCACTTAACATAGTAGTAAAGACATTTGAAACTTCCTTAGCACTTTTACCTTCAAATGTACCAGTGGCACTCATGACAAAGTACTGCAACATCCATCCCGCTACGGTCGTATAGAACATCATTAACAAATAGTTACCAATCATGGCAATTGGACCATGCAGATGCCAATGTGAACCTTTTGGTTCTAGCTTCTCGTAAAGCTTGACTGGGGAACGACGACTCGCACGTCCCATTGAGAATTCCATCGTCATGACAGGAATTCCTAAAATAACTAAGAAAAACAAATAAATTAAAACGAATGCACCGCCGCCATTTTGACCGACCAACCATGGGAACTTCCAGACGTTTCCAATGCCGATCGCACATCCTGCCGAAAGCAGGATGAACCCAAGACGACTTCCTAATTTTTCTCTTTTCATACAAATTTCTCCCTTATGGTTTTCCATTATACTAAATTTTATTTATAAATAAAAGAGAAAGAGATGTTGTCTCTTTCTACTCTTCTTTATGGTCTTTATGCACTTGTACGGCAATCGTGGTAATGAGGACAATTAAAATGATGGCGGCTGAAATAATGAGAGGCCAGCCGTATTTGATTTTTGATTCTTCCTTATGTTGGAGCGGATCAATGTTCTTTGCCGAGTTATCGACACAAGTGATCGTATAGCAGTAATGGGCACCCATTTTAATGAAGGTCGTATAGGAACTAGGAGAGTCTTCCGTGATTGCATAATTAATTTTACGCTTCTTCTGATCAAAGAGCGGCATATCTTTAATATAAGCCATATAATTATTCTTTGAATTGAGCGTGATCGTCTTAATGACCTTTTTATTTGCTTTGAGTTTGACCTTCACCTGATCCCTCCGTTTCCCGCTCCATTCTAAATTGATTTTGATGGTCGTCTTTTCCTTAAGTTTACTTGATTCGACATTCGAGATGATGAATCCTTTTTTGGCGGTCCCAAAAATTTCTGTTGTATAGCCTTTGAGGCGATTCTGCTTAATGGTATATTGAATGACTTTCCCATGACTTTTGACAGGGACCTTTTTAAAGGTATGTGTCCATTTATCTTTTTCGGTGATCGTAGCCCTGCGATAAACTTTTTTATTTGCATACAAAGTGACATTCACTTTTTCAAGGTCTTGGTCCATCCAATACACTTTTACCATGATATCTTCACGTTTTAATCGCTCCTTAAGGGGAGAGACTTTGTTGATTGGATATTTTGGACCTTCCGCATTCACCCTGTAACATGATAAGCTGCAAAGCATGATCATGCATAATATGAGTATGAGCCTTTTTTTCTTCACTTTCATTTTATTCCTTCTTATCTTGCCCTATATTTTACAAGAGTTCACCTCTATAAGGCAAGGATAGGTAAGAAATTCTTGGATGTTTTAAGCTTCATTTGCATGAGGCTTTGATGGCATCAGACGTTTTACACTTTTTCTTTTGACTAATGTATATGGAACAATGGTACGTGTCGTAAACATATTCGGATTTTCAATATGATTAATTAACTGGGAGACGGCCTCCATTCCTAACTGCTGTAAATTGATATCAAAAGATGTCAGCTCAGGATGCGTCAGACGGGCAAAGATCGAATTATTAAAAGAGACAATAGAAATATCATCCGGACAATGAAAACCAGACTCTTCAATCAGACGGACGAGGATGACCGCATAGATATCATCACAGACCACAAAAGCGGTGGGATGATCGTCTCTTTGAATGACTTCTAAAATTTGTGTTGGATTATAAGAATAGCTAGAAGAGATATTTAACATATAATCCTCACGAATAGGGATGCCAGCTTCCGAGAGCGCCTGCATATAACCAGCCTGGCGATCGATGGAATACTGAACTTTCTGTTCAGTCCCTAAAAAGCCAATACGCTCATGGCCCATCTTTAATAAATAAGAGACCGCTTCATGACCAGCCTGAACATTATCCGTATCGACTGATAAGGTATAAAAATGTTCATCAACGGGTTTGCCAATAATAATAAAAGGCGTTTGTTTTTCAAATAAATATTTCTGAGTACGCTGATTGATATTGGCATATAAGAAAATATAACCATCAGCCGCTGCAATCTCCATCGATTTATTGATTTCTGAATAGTCAGCACCCGTAATGACTTCCACCTTATAGCCACTTTTATTACAGATATAGGAGATGCCACGAATGTTTTCTAGGAAGATCGGGTTTTCATAAGCATCGACAAAACGCCGTAAGAAGACGACGCCAATCGTTTTTGGTTTCTTATTCACTTCTTTATATTGATAACCAAGCTCTTCCATCACCTTACGGACATGCTCTTTTGTTTCTTCAGATATTGAATAATGATTATTGATGACACGGGAGACAGTGGATGGGGATACGCCCGCTGCCTTGGCCACATCTTTGATCGTAACTTTCATAATGTACCTCCAAGACTATTTTAAAACAAGATGAGGCATGAAACAATATATAGCGCAAAATTTGCGCTTTAAGTTGCGCAAGATATGCGCAAATTCCCTAAAAAACGGCTTAAATCCAATTGTAAACAATTTCATAGACTATTAAAATAGGACTTGTAAAAAGACAAGTTGCAACGGTCTTAGTAATTGTTATGGAGGAAATGTTATGAAAGAAACAATTGTTTCTCCGATCAAGGGGAAAGTTATTGCTATCGAAGAAGTTCCTGATCCAGTCTTCGCACAGAAGATGATGGGTGATGGATGTGCTGTTGTTCCAGAAGATGGAAAGGTATACGCACCATTTGATGCTACTGTAGAAATGATCGCACCAACAAAACATGCGGTTGGTTTAAAGTCAAAAGATGGTTTAGAAGTATTAATTCACTTCGGTCTTGAAACTGTTGAATTAAAAGGGGAAGGCTTCACTTGGCATGTTGAAGAAGGCCAGGAAGTTAAGAAAGGTGATCTGCTTTACGAAGCTGATTACGAAATGTTCACACAGAAGAAGATCAATTTGATTACCCCAATCGTAATCACTTCAAAATTAGAAGGTGAACAGGTCAAAGTGAAGAAGGGCAAACATGAAGTGGGTGACCCAATCATGAATATTGCTCCTGAAAAGAAAAAGAAATTTAACTTTAACTTCGATATCTTACAGAAGTTAGGGAAATGCTTGATGACTGTTATTGCCGTTATGCCAGCTGCTGGTTTAATGATCTCACTTGGTAAAGTCGTTGAAATGTTAGGTGCTGATATCTCAGTCGTCATGACAATCGGTACCGTTATGGAGAATATCGGTTGGGCCATCATCGGCAACTTACATATCTTATTTGCGGTTGCCATTGGTGGCAGCTGGGCTAAGGAACGTGCCGGTGGTGCATTTGCAGCCGTTATTGCTTTCATTCTGATCAACCGTATTACTGGTCAGGTATTCAATGTTTCTGCCGATGCCGCAATGCTTGGTAAAGGTTACACACATACCTTATTTGGTACAAAGATTGCTGTTAATGGTTATTTCACAAATGTCCTTGGTGCAAGTGCCTTGAACATGGGTGTTTTCGTCGGGATCATCGCTGGGTTCCTTGGCGGGACTGTTTACAATAAATACTATAACTTCAGAAAATTACCTGATGCTTTAGCTTTCTTTAATGGTAAACGTTTCGTTCCATTAGCTGTTATTCTTTACTCTACAATTGTTGCATTAGTTATGTGTGTTGTTTGGCCAGTGATCCAGGGTGCTATCAATGCATTTGGTGTTTGGATCGCTAACTCAGGCAAGACTTCACCATTCATCGCACCATTCATCTATGGTACACTTGAACGTTTATTATTACCATTTGGTTTACATCATATGATCACAATTCCAATGAACTATACTTCATTTGGTGGTACTTATACGATTATGACTGGTGTCAGCGCCGGTTCAAAAGTATACGGCCAGGATCCATTATGGTTAGCTTGGGTTACTGACTTAATCAACTTAAAGTCTGCTGGACATATGTCTCAGTATCATCACTTATTAACAACTGTTACACCTGCTCGTTTCAAAGTTGGTCAGATGATCGGTGCAACTGGTTTACTTGGTGGTATTTCTTATGCAATGTACAAGAATGTTGATGATGACAAGAAACCTGCTTATAAATCAATGTTCGTATCTACTTACTTAGCTACATTCTTAACTGGTGTTACAGAACCAATCGAATTCATGTTCATGTTCTGTGCATTACCATTATACTTAGTTTACGCTGTCCTTCAGGGATGTGCATTCGCATTAGCTGATTTAGTACACTTAAGAGTTCACTCATTTGGTAATATCGAATTCTTAACTCGTTTACCAATGTCAATCAAAGCTGGTCTTGGTGGCGACTGCATTAACTTCGTCATTGCCTGCGTTGTCTTCTTATTCATTGGTTACTTTGTTGCTAACTTCATGATCAAGAAGTTCCATTTCGCTACTCCAGGTAGACTTGGTAACTATGAAGGTGTTTCTTCTGATGATGAAGCACCAGGTGCTAGTGCTCATGAAGGTTCTGCTCAGATTGAAGCAATCATCGATTTACTTGGTGGTCGTGACAACATCGTTGATGTAGATGCTTGTATGACACGTTTAAGAGTCACAGTCAAAGACGTTAACAAAGTTCATGAATATGAAGATTGGAAGAAAGAAGGAGCTATGGGTCTCGTTAAGAAGGATCAGGGCGTTCAGGCCATCTATGGTCCAAAAGCTGATGTCTTAAAATCAGATATTAACGATGCTTTAGGAAAATAAGTTATGAAATTACTATCACTCAATACGCATTCTTTAAGTGAAAAGAATGAAGATCATAAAGCCCAAACGATTGCAACTTATATCTTGGAGAATGATATTGATGTGATCGCTCTCCAGGAAGTCAATCAGACGATGAGTAAGAAACGTGTCAGTGCTGATCAAATGTATGTCGGTACTGATGAGCTGAAAGAGGACAATTTTGCCCTCTTTCTCTCTTCTCTACTCAAACAACGTTACTATTGGAACTGGATCCCTGTGAAAGTTGGTTATGATCGCTTTGACGAAGGGGTGGCGATATTCTCCAAATATCCAATTGTAGAAAGCGAAAACAAACGCTTAACGAAAACAAATGATTACCGATATTGGAAGAAGCGTAACGCCCTTGGTGTTAAAATCGATTATAAAGGAACACCAGTATGGATCTACACCTCACATTTGGGCTGGTGGAAGGATGATGAAGAACCATTCTTACATCAATGGCAAATCTTGAATCAGATTGCCTCTAAGAAAGAACGCGTTTATTTAGCAGGAGATTTCAATGCTCCTGACACGATCAAAGAAGAAAGTTATGAAACGATTCTGAAAGATGGCTGGTATGATACCAGATCATTAGCGGAAGACGTGAAAGGGCGCTTTACGGCCCAGGGAAAGATTGATGGCTGGGAAACGGCGCAGGATATGCGCATTGATTACATCTTTGTTAATGAACAAGAAACAGTAAAGAGTCACCATGTGGTCTTTGATGGGAAAAGCGAAGAAAAAGTCTCAGATCACTATGGCATAAATATGGAGGACACATTATGAGAGAAAGCGGAGTATTGCTGCCAATCACAGCATTACCTAGTAAATATGGTATTGGCTGCTTCGATGAAGAAGCCTATAAATTTGTCGATCATTTAAAACAAGCAAAACAGAGTATCTGGCAGATCCTGCCACTTGGAATTACTGGTTATGGCGATTCACCATATCAGTCATTCTCTACATTTGCCGGGAACCCTTATTTCATATCGTTAGATGCTTTAGTCAAAAAGGGATGGTTAAGTCAAGAAGATCTTCCTGAAGCTGATATTCATAGTGATTATGTAGATTACGAATACATTTATTATCATCGTTATCCGCTTTTAAGAAAAGCTTACGAAAATTCCCACATTGAAGAAGATGCTGATTTTAATCAGTATGTCAAAGACAATCAGTCTTGGCTTGAAGATTATGCTTTATTCATGGCCATCAAAGCTGAATACAATGATGAAAGCTGGCTTAACTGGCCTCGTGAACTTCGTTTAAGAGAGGAAGCTGCTTTAAATGAAAAACGTGAAAGCTTACATCATGAAATGGTTTACCATGAATTCTTACAGTATCTTTTCTGGAAACAGTGGTATGCCTTAAAAGCTTATGCCAATGCTAATGGTGTGAAGATTATTGGCGACATTCCTATTTACGTCGCTTTCGACTCTTCTGATGTCTGGGCTAATCCAGAACTCTTCCAGCTTGACAACGATGTAAAGCCAACCGCTGTAGCTGGTGTACCACCAGATGGCTTTAGTGCTGATGGACAGTTATGGGGCAACCCATTATATGACTGGCCAAAGCATAAAGAAACTGGCTATGCATGGTGGATCTCTCGTATTGCTTACTGCAAGAAGGCTTACGATGTTGTACGTATTGATCATTTTAGAGGTTTTGATGAATACTTCTCTATTCCATATGGAGATAAAACAGCACGTAATGGCCATTGGGAAAAAGGTCCTGGTTATGACCTTTTCAAATCAATCGAAGAACAATTAGGATCCCTTGATGTCATTGCTGAAGACTTAGGTTATTTAACAGACTCTGTTAAGAAACTCGTATCAGACTGTGGTTATCCTGGTATGAAAATCTTCGAATTCGCTTTTGATTCACGTGATTCAAGTGGTGCTAATGCCTATCTCCCACATAATTACACTGAAAACAGTGTTGTTTATACCGGTACCCATGATAACGAAACGATGATGGGCTGGTTCAAGTCTATTCTTCCTGAAGAAAAACAAGCTTTAAAAGATTATTTACACACAGATACAACTTATGATGATGTTTTATTAGATAAAAGCATTGAAATGGTCTTCTCATCCGTTTCTAAGTTATGCGTGATCCCAATGCAGGATTATCTTTATTTAGACAATCGTGCTCGTATGAATCAGCCAAACACATTAGGTGATAACTGGAAATGGCGTATGAGCAAAGATGATTTCAATGATGAATTAATTAAGCGTATGAACTACTTGTCAAAAAAATATAATCGTAATGAAGGAGATTCTATGACGATCGAAAGTCGAATTAATGAAATTAGTAATACACTTTATAACAAACCATTAAATGAATTATCAGATGCACAGGTTTACACTGTTTTATTACATTTAGTCAAAGGCATGAGCGATGATCTGCCAATGATCTCTGGCAAGAAGAAAGTTTACTACTTTTCTGCTGAATTCTTAATTGGTAAATTAATGTCTAACAACTTAATTAACTTAGGCATCCGTAAAGATGTCAAAGATGTTCTTTCTAAAAATGGTTTCGATTTAGCGCAGATTGAAGAAATCGAAGCAGAACCATCTTTAGGAAATGGTGGCTTAGGAAGACTTGCTGCCTGCTTCTTAGACTCTATCGCTACGCTTGGTTTACCAGGTGATGGGGTTGGTTTAAATTATCATTTAGGTTTATTCAAACAGGAATTTAAAGATAACAAGCAGTTCGAAACACCAAACCCATGGATCAATAATCAGACGTGGTTAAATAAGACAAAGAAATCTTATGTTGTCGATTATAAAGATTTCTCATTAAAATCTGAATTATATGATATTGATGTTTTAGGCTATAAAGGCTACAAGAATAAATTACATTTATTTGATATTGCTACAGTGGATCCAACCATCGTTCATGATGGTATTGCCTTTGATAAAGAAGATATCTTAAAGAACTTAACATTATTCTTATATCCAGATGATTCTGATGAAGATGGTCGTAAGTTACGTATTTATCAGCAGTACTTCATGGTTTCAAACGGTGCCCAGATGATCATCGAAGATTTAAAAGCGCGTAAGATCCCACTAGAAGAGATGCCTGAATATGTGGCTATTCAGATCAATGATACCCATCCATCAATGGTCATCCCTGAACTTATTCGTTTATTAATGAAGGAAGGCATGCATGAAAAGAAGGCAATTCAGGTCGTTACAAAGACATGTGCTTATACAAACCATACGATCTTAGCCGAAGCCTTAGAAAAATGGCCAATGTACTACTTAGAAGAAATCGTTCCTCAGTTAGTACCAATCATTCAGTCATTAGATGCTGTTGCTCATGAACGTAGTGAAAATCCAAAAGTGCAGATCATCGATGACAACAATGTTGTGCATATGGCCCACATGGATATCCACTTTGGTCATTCCATCAATGGTGTTGCAGCCATCCATACAGACATCTTAAAGGACACAGAATTAAAAGATTTCTATGATCTTTATCCTAAGAAGTTCAATAACAAGACGAACGGTATTACCTTTAGAAGATGGCTCTTAGCTTGTAATGAAGAATTAACTTCATTCATCGATTCATTAATTGGTGAAGGTTATAAAGAAAATGCAGATGAATTAGAAAAGTTATTACAGTTTGTCGACAATGACGAAGTCTTAGATCGTTTAGTGGCCATTAAAGAAGGCAAGAAAGCTGATCTTGCAAAATACATTGAAGCAAAAGAAGGCATCACATTAGATCCAAATTCTATCTTCGATGTACAGGTTAAACGTCTTCATGAATACAAACGTCAACAGATGAACCTCCTTTCTATTATCGATCTTTATTTAGATATCAAGAGAGGTAATGTCCCAGCTCATCCAATTACATGTATCTTTGGTGCTAAAGCAGCTCCTGCTTATGTACTTGCTAAAGATATTATCCACACAATTTTATGTGTGGCTCAAATCGTTAACAACGATCCTGAAGTCAATAAGCACTTAAAGGTTGTTATGGTTCAGAACTACAACGTCACTTATGCAGAACATATTATTCCAGCTGCTGACTTCTCAGAACAGATCTCTCTTGCTTCTAAGGAAGCCTCTGGTACATCTAACATGAAGTTCATGTTAAATGGCGCTGTCACATTAGGAACTGATGATGGGGCTAACGTTGAAATCCACCAGTTGGTTGGTGACGACAACATCTATATTTTCGGTGCTGATTCAGATACTGTTATCAAGCATTATGAAAATGCCGATTATCATTCAAGAGACATCTTAGAAAACAATGAACATATTAAAGAATTAGTAGAATTCATTGTTTCTGATCAGATGTTAGCCATCGGTGACAAAGATGCCCTCTATCGTTTACACAATGATTTATGGGATAAAGACTGGTTCATGGCTTTATTAGATGTCGAAGATTACATCAAGACAAAGAAACAGGCTATTAATGATTTCTCAAATCGTCGTGCATGGGCTAAGAAGATGCTTGTTAATATTGCTAAGGCAGGCTACTTCTCAAGTGACCGTACGATCAAACAGTACAATGACGATATTTGGAAATTAAAATAATGAAATAACATTTCATCCATCAGGGTGTATCCAATAGGGTACATCCTTTTTTTAATTCCTTTTGTCACCTTTTACAAGTGTATAGACTCTAATAAGTGTAAGTCGAAAAGCTTACATATTACACTCATCGTAAAAGGTGAGTTCCCTCTTTATCAATGCTCTCACCTATAAGTGGGAGCATCTTCAAAGGGTATGTTAAAAAACTTATAAAACTTGTCACCAAATGATGGTGAGAATGCTCTTATAAGTGTAAGGAATGAAACTTACAAAAACTGTCACCAAATGGTGATGAAACGACTCTTCTAAATGAAGAAAAGGAAAAATTAATGGCAGGTGAAATAAAAAGTTAAAAAGTTTGTCACCTTTCCCTCATGTTTAGAGCTCTATAATATGAAGTGAATCGATTGGATTCATTTTGCAAGGGAGAAATGAAAAAATGCAGATGTTATTTAGAGATCGCTGGTTTAGTAAACAAGCAACGTCCTTAAAACAGGGCATGTACGTCACCGCATTAAGTATTCTCAAAAATGAGAGTGATGCGGAAGACGCAATTCAAAACGCAGTGATGATCGCTTATAAAAACTTAGATGCTTTGTCATCTAAAGATAAATTTAAACCATGGATATTTAGAATTCTGAAGAACGAATGTTATCGCTTGATCAAGCTACGTTCTTATAGCTTAGACGATGAAATCGAAATTGAGGATCCTAAAAGTGATGTGGATCATGAAGGGAATATGACTGTCTATGAGGCTGTCAATTCACTTGATGAGAAATATCGTGAAGTGGTTATGCTTTATTACTACCAGGGATTCAAGATTCCTGAAGTTGCCGATATTTTAGAAATTAGCACAGATAACGTGAAGCAGCGCTTATCACGTGCGAGAAAAGAATTAAAAGTATATTTGGAGGACTACTATGGATAAATTCGATAAAAAACTGCAGGAAGCATTACGTGCTTCTGCCCCAGAAATTACCCCTGAAGCAAGTCGTAAGTTTGATGCAGCTTTACCTCATAAACAGAGACATTTCAAAGGACTTGTGGCAGCAGCCTTAGCCGTTGTCTTCCTGGTCATGCCTAATGTCAACGCCAGCTTTGCACAAACGCTCTGGGACATTCCAGTGATTGGTGAAATCTTCAAAGTGACTTCAATTTATCACTATCAGGATCAAAACAGTGATGTCAATGTGCCAGCTGTTAAAGAACGTTCAAAGAGTGCATCTTATATCAATAAGACCACAAAAGAATGGACCAGTGAAGCATTAAGTGAATTCAAGAAAGACTTTGGCAATTCGAAGAGTGCTTCATTCAAGATCGACTACAAGGTTGTCACCAATAACAAGTACTGGTTCACATTAAAAGTAGAATCATTAACCACAGCTGCCGATTCAGGAAGCAAGATTTACTATTACAACATTGATAAAGCAACCGGTCATGTCGTCAAGATCAATGATCTCTTTGTGAAGAATTACAACTATAAGAAAGTCATCAATGCGTCTATCTTAAAAGTCATTAATGCTGATAAGAATACAACATATTTCAAAGAAGGCGATACATTAGCCACACCATTTAAATCAATTAACAAGAATACACAATTCTATATCAATGACAATCATCAGCTTGTGATCGTCTTTAACCAGGGCGAAATTGGACCAATGAGTTCAGGCACACTGGATTTTAAGATGAACACACAATCATTAAGTAAAGGACTGAAATCTCATGTTAAAACAGTTATCCGTTAGTGTTTTATCCGCGCTGCTGATCAGCACTCCGCTCGTTCATGCAGCCACATTTAATTATCAGGTTAAAGTTAAGAAAACAACCGCTCCACGAGCAGTCATGAAAATGCCTGTTTTAGAAGGGGCGGGAACAAAGCTAGTCAATGACGAGATCAAAGCCTTTAAAAAGAGCTCTTATACGTCATTTCAAAAGACGTATGGCTTTTCAAAACATGCCGACTATCGCTTTGACTACAAGATTCTTACCAACACCAAACAGTATTTAGCTTTAAAAGTGACATCCACAGTAACTGCTGCTGATGCGGCCACGACCACTAAATATTTCACGATTGATAAATCAAGAGGCCAGACTATGACTCTTAAGTATCTGTTTTCAAAATATAGTGAAACAAATATCAATAAGGCCATTCAAAAGAAGGCAAAGAATACAACCTTCAAAGCAATGGATGATGACACAAACTTCTATATGAATAAGAAGAATCAATTAGTTGTTTCATTTGATGAAGGAACGATCGCCCCATATAGCGTCGGTTCCTTAACTTATACAATTAACGTTAAATAAAAGGAGATTACCACTATGAAGAAATTATTTAAAACAACCGTTATTTTAACGGCTTTAGCAATCAGCCCCGTTGCCGCTAGCAAAACATTAAGTCAGGGCGTACATGCCGCCACTGAATCCTATGTCGTCGAAAAGACCGGCCAGATGCCAGTAATGAAGGGTGCTTCCAGTACTGCCATCAATAAGCAGATCAAGACATTCTATAATCAAGAATACAAAGCCTTCAAGAAAGACTATGGCAACTCAAAACATGCCTCTTTTAACTTTGGTTATAAAGTCTTAACCAATAACAAGAAATACTTTTCCTTCAAAGTCACTAGTACCGTGACGGCTGCCGATTCGTCGTCTACAACACGTTATTATACAGTGAATAAGTCAAGCAAGAAGCAGGTCACAATGAAGGATTTATTGAAGCAGAAAGGCTTTAAGACAAAAGTCAATAAAGCCATTAAGAAACAAGCAAAGGGCACTGAATTTACATCGATCAATGCCAACACCCAGTTCTATATGAATAAAAACAATCAGTTAGTTGTTTCCTTCGATGAAGGAACGATTGCCCCATATAGTGCAGGAACTTTAAATTATACAGTTAACATCAAATAAAGGAGATTATTTACTATGAAGAAATTATTAGCATCAACAGTTATTTTAGCAGCTTTAGTGGCTAGTCCCATTGCCGCAAACACCCTAATGAATCAGAGTGCGCATGCGCAAAAGGTAACATATTCTATTAGTAAAAAAAGTGGTTTAGTGGTGATGAAGGGTGCTTCAAGTGCATCAATCAATAAACAAGTCAAAACCTTCCATGACCAAGAATACAAAGCTTTTAAGAAAGACTACGGCAGTTCAAAGCATGCCTCTTATAACTTTGGTTATAAACTCTTAACCAATAACAAGAAATACTTCTCATTTAAAGTCACTAGTACCGTGACAGCTGCAGACTCGTCGTCTACAACGCGCTATTATACCGTCAATAAGTCAAGTCAGAAACAAGTGACAATGAAAGACTTATTAAAACAGAAAGGCTTTAAGACAAAAGTGAATAAAGCCATCAAAAAACAGGCAAAGGGCACTGAATTTACATCCATCAATGCCAACACGCAGTTCTATATGAATAAAAACAATCAGTTAGTTGTATCCTTCGATGAAGGCACGATCGCACCATATAGTGCTGGTGAATTACACTATACTGTGAATCTAAAGTAAGGAATTTTTAAGGGGGAACTTATCAATGTTAAAGAAAGTAATGATCTGTGCGATGAGTGCACTTATGATGCTGACGGCTTCACCGGTCCATGCTCAAACAAATAAAACGGTTTATCTCACATTTGATGATGGACCATCCAACAATACAATGAAGGTCTTAAATATCTTAGATCGCTATCATGTCAAAGGAACATTCTTCGTAACTGGCCAGCAGCCAAGATATTTCTCATATATCAAGTTGATGGCAAAAAGAGGTCATGCGATTGGCCTTCATACTTACTCTCATGATTATGCAAAAGTTTATGCTTCTGCGGGTGCTTTTAATCAAGATCTGAATAAGATCCAGAACGTTGTTGTGAAGGAAACAGGTCATAAGTCTTATTTAGTCCGCTTCCCTGGCGGAACGAACAACACGGTCTCTCGTCATTATGGTTATAAGATCATGACGAAATTATCAAATGAAATGAATGCTCAGGGCTATAACTATATTGACTGGAATGCCGAAACAGGGGATGCCACTGGACGTAGATTCACACCAGCTCAGCTGGCAAAAAATGCCTGCGTACCAATGCGCAATGTCGTGATCCTGATGCATGATACATCGGCTAAAAACAATACGGTCAAAGCTTTACCAAGTATTATCAAATATTATAAAGCACGTGGCTATACATTTAAAAAAGTAGATCGTACGACAAGATGCCGCTTCAAACCAAATAATTAAAATATCCGAAAAGTCTTAACGAATCGTAATGATTTTGTTAAGGCTTTTTTGATTTTGGAAGCAGTTTGAATGATGCGCTTTTGAAGATGAATATTTTATTGTTATTAAATGGAAAA